>JBDTLW010000191.1:0-5277 GCA_039934575.1 Parafilimonas sp.
GACGCAATTCTACAGATGCTGCTGACCTGTTTCATGCACATATTGGCGGCATGGACTTATTTGCAAGGGCTTTGGTTATTGCCGATAAAATTATGCAACATGGTGAATATTCGAAACTGCGTAAAGAGCGTTATGCTACTTATGATATCGGTAAAGGAAAAGAATTTGAAGAAGGTAAATTATCACTTGAAGACCTGAGACAATTTGCAATTGATAATGGCGAACCAAAAACTATAAGTGGCAAACAGGAATATTTTGAAAATTTAATTAACAGGTTTATTTAGAATAATTATTCACAGTAAACTTTTACTATATTATCAAGTTACAACAGCCTTACTTTTTGGTAAAGCTGTTTTTTTTAAGTGTTTAAACATTCTGAGATTTATTCAGCAACTGTTGTTTGCAAAACTCATTAAACTCTCTTTCCGTTTCGGGGGATACTTCTGTTTCTGTTTCTTTTTGCAGAATTTTATTATTGGCACGATCAAGCGTAAGTAAATCATCTTTCAGTATTACATTACTTACCTGTTGCCATGTATAATTTTTAAAAGGAAAAGTATTGAATGTTATTCCATCCTTACTAAAACCAATTTCCTGTGGAGATTTTATTTGCCTTTCCAGCAGTGCGGCAATAATAAAAAAAATGCTGATGCCCATTATATTCAGCGGGTATAGTAACCATAAAAATGCTGAAGCATATAAAGCCCATTTAAACGTTACAATACTTCCTTTTTCATTCCTGTTGAGAAAAGAAAATATCAGGTTATATACGATAACCCCCGCCAAAAAAATATTTATCCAGCTAAGGTTTGTGAACGTTGTTTGCAACATGCCAAAAGCAGAAGCTGTAACAGTCATTAAACACATCAAAACCGAAATAATATTATATATTTTATAATCAGGATGCTTTAGGGTAACAACAAAATCGTATTCTTTTTTTTGCCTCATGCACAGTTGCTTTTCACAAACAAATTACAAATCTTCCATAATAATCTGGATGCAACTACGGCATCATAATTTGTTTCACCTACACCAACTTCTACAAGATCAAAACCAATTAATTTTTTGCCGCTCTCCACAATTTTTCTAAGTAAATACAGCACTTCATCAGATTGAAAACCGCCGGGAACAGGGGTGCCTGTATTGGGACAAAGCTTGGGGTCAAGCCCATCTATATCAAAACTGAAATAAACATTTTCGGGAAGATGGGTTATCATTTCATCAACAATATGCACCCAATGATCACCGGCAAACAAACGCTCTTTAATCTGCTGATCAAAATAGGTAATTATTTTGTAATTACTGTTGCATATATAATTCCATTCTTCTTCGCAATAATCTCTTACACCAACCTGCACCAGCCTCTCAATGGCAGGTATTTCTGTAAGCGCATTATACATAATACTTGCATGAGAATAATTAAATTTTTCATAAGCCTTTCGCAGATCGCAATGAGCATCAATTTGCAATACACCAAAGCTTTCATATTTTTCTGCAAGCGCTTTAAAATAACCTAAAGAAATACTATGATCGCCGCCAATTAATCCTACTATCTTATCCTTGTTTAAGAGGGCTTTTGTTTTCTCATACACCCAATTATTCATCATCTCACTGCCTTCATTAATTTCTTTAAGGCTTTTCAGCATAAACTTATTATTGTTTATGTCTTGCCCGTGTGCAATAAAATCAATATACAATTCAGCTTCTTTGCGCAGGTAATCGCTTTTGATTAAAATTTTTTTATCAAGCGGCAACATATAAAAACCCTTTTTCCATCCATTCGGCATGTCTGCATAAAAAAGATCAATCTGCCTGCTTGCTTTAAAAATATGCTCGGTAGCCCTTGCTGTGCCTGCATCACAGCTCACTGTAACTTCCCATGGTACAGGTAAAAGAATTACCTGCGCATCGTCTTCAGAAAATGGTAATCCAAAAATATTATTGTTGCGATTTGCTACCGCATTAATGTCAAAGTTTGAGAGATCAATCATAATTATTTTAAAAGAAGATGCAAGATACTTTCTATTTTAATAAGGGCTTTTATATGAAATTGTTCATATAAAAAATCAGGTTGTTATTTTAGTATTGGTTGTTTATGCAGAAAATCATGATACGCTGAATTAATACCATCTTCAATTGTAGTTGCATGTTTCCAACCCAAAGAATGCAATTTGGAAACATCCAGTAATTTTTTTGGAGTACCATCAGGTTTGGAAGTATCGAACTTAATTTCTCCTTCGTAGCCAACAACAGATTTTATTAATAGAGCAAGATCTTTTATAGAAATATCTTTTCCTGTGCCGATGTTTATAAATCCTTTTTCGTTGTAATTTTCCATAAGAAAAACGCATGCATCAGCAAGATCATCAGCAAACATAAATTCTCTTTCAGGCAAACCGCTTCCCCATATTTCAACAGTTTTTATTTTATTGATCTTTGCTTCATGAAAACGTCTTATCAGTGCCGGCAATACATGTGAGTTTGTTGGATGGTAACTGTCATTAATTCCATACAAATTGCAAGGCATTACAGATATAAAATTGCAGCCATATTGATCTCTGAATGCATCGCACATTTTTAAACCGGCGATCTTAGCAATGGCATAAGGTTCGTTTGTTGGTTCAAGTTCTCCCGTTAATAAATATTCTTCTTTCAAAGGTTGAGGCGCGAGTTTTGGATAAATGCAACTGGAGCCTAAAAACAATAATTTTTTTACATGATTGGAATAAGCTGCATGAATAATATTGTTTTGAATTTGCAGGTTATCATATAAAAAATCTGCGCGAAAATTATTATTGGCTGCAATGCCGCCAACTTTTGCAGCAGCTAAAAAAACATATTCCGGCTTTTCGGTTTCAAAAAATGCCGTAGTTTTTTGTTGATTGCGCAGATCTAATTCCTGTGATGTTCGCAAAATAAAATTATTAAAACTCTTTGCTTTTAACCTGCGCAAAAGTGCGGAACCAACCATTCCATTATGACCGGCTATATATATTTTAGAATCCTTGTTCACAAGCATTATTGATAAGAAATAATATTACCCTTTACGTGCAATTGCAATTCTTTTTTTGCTGATGCTTCAACACGGCCTATAATTTTTGCTTCAATATTAAAGTTGCCTGCTTCTTTAATTAAAGAGGCTGCAGTTTCTTCATCTGTAAAAATTTCAAGGCGATGACCCATATTAAATACCTGGTACATTTCTTTATCATCAGCATTTGAGTTTTGCTGAATGATCTGAAATATTTCAGGCACATCAAACAAATTATCTTTTATAATTTTTAAAGGTAGCGGCAAATATTTCATACACTTTGTTTGCCCGCCGCCACTGCAATGTATAACGCCATCTATTTTATCAAAATAATTTTCTAGTAAAATTTTCATTAATGGCGCGTATGTTCGGGTTGGTGATAATAATAGTTTTCCTACGTGATAATTATTTTCGTTTTCGTTTGTTGAAATGATATCTTCATCAAGCTTATCTTTTCCAATATATACAACATCATCACTTAACGAAGGCTCAAATGTTTCCGGATATTTTTCCGCATAATATTTATGTAAAACATCGTGTCTTGCGCTGGTTAAACCATTGCTTGCAATTCCGCTGTTATATTCGTTTTCATACGTAGCCTGACCATAACTTGCAAAGCCAACAATTACATTTCCCGCTTTTATTTTTTCGTTTGTGATGACCTTATTTTTTTGCCATCTTGCCATCATTGTTCCATTCACAGCAATGGTTCTTACCACATCGCCAACATCGGCTGTTTCGCCGCCAAGAAAATGAATGTTTATTCCAAAAGATTTTAGTGAATTAAAAAATTCCTGTGTGCCATTAATTATTTGTTCAAGCACATTACCCGGAATTAATAATTTATTCCTGTCAATAGTTGATGAGAAAAGTATGTTATCATAAATGCCGACACAAAGCAGATCATCAAGATTCATCACAATAGCATCTTGTGCAATACCTTTCCAAACAGAAACATCTCCGGTTTCTTTCCAATATAAATAGGCAAGAATGCTTTTGGTACCGGCACCATCTGCATGCATAATGTTTACATAAGCATCATCACCATTTAAAAAATCAGGATAAATTTTACAAAACGCAAATTCATATAATCCTTTGTCAAGATTTTTTATTGCAGCATGTACTTCTTCTTTTTGTGCAGAAACGCCGCGCTTTGAATATAAACCTTCATCCACAGAAGGGGAGTATTGAAATTGTGGAAATAATAAATTCATTGGTACAAAAATAAGCGCGAAGAAATTACTTTATAAGTATATATTTTTCCCCTTTAGGGGATAGGGACTTCGCTTCATATATTTGCGGTTCATGCAGGTTCATCGTTCCATAAACAACCTTCCGAAATTTAAAAATGCGGTTATCACTATTGGCACTTTTGATGGTGTGCATGTAGGGCATCAGCAGATCATAAAACAATTAAAACAAGAAGCGGCAAAGATTAATGGCGAAACAGTTATCATTACGTTTCATCCGCATCCGCGAACTGTTGTTGCTTCAGGTAAACCAATTTATCTTCTAACCACATTGAATGAAAAAATTATTTTATTAGATCGGCTTGGTATAGATCATTTGGTTGTGGTTCCGTTTGATGAAAACTTTTCCAATCAATCTCCTGAAGCGTATGTGCAGCAATTTTTATTTGAGAAATTTCATCCGCATACTTTAATTATTGGTTACGATCATCGCTTTGGAAAAAACCGTACAGGCGATTATCATCTGCTTGAAAATATGGGGAAACAATTAGGCTTTAATGTGAAAGAAATTCCTGAGCAAATTATCAATGAGATAACGATAAGTTCAACACGCATTCGTGAATCTTTATTAAAAAATGATCTGCAAGCAGCAAACAGTTTTTTAGGTTATAATTATTTTTTTGAAGGAATGGTTGTAGATGGAAATAAACTTGGAAGAACATTGGGTTATCCAACCGCAAATATTGTTATTCATGATGAAAATAAGCTGGTGCCTGCTAATGGAATTTATGTTGCCGAAGCGGAAATTGTACGTGAGGAATTAGGAATTAGGAATTGGGAATTAGTTCAAGGCTCGCAGCCCGCAGCTCGCAGCTCAAAACTTCTTCAAGGCATGATGAGCATTGGTGTGCGCCCTACTGTTGATGGAAAAAACCGCACCATTGAGATGAATATTTTTGATTTTGAAAAAGATATTTATGGGTGCACGATGAAGATATTTGTATGTGCTTATTTACGTCCTGAATTAAAATTTAATTCTTTGGATGAATTAAAACT
>JBDTLW010000192.1:0-5258 GCA_039934575.1 Parafilimonas sp.
AACGCCTCGTGCTTCTTGCAATTCTTGTTACTCCCGCACGTGCGGGATTCCTACGGAACAGAGGATAATTACTTAAAAAATCCAGTCTGTTATTATATGGATAAATTAGTTTTAGTTTTTGTTGCCTGAACTCACGCTAATTAAAATATCTTCTGCTTTTCAAAAAGATATTTATCATCACAATCCATCCTTAATTTCTATCACAAATAATTCTGACGGCACTTCTCCGGGCTTCAATTTTGAAAGATCAACAATACAATCATTGCCCGAATTTTTTAATGTCAATGGTTTGTTCTCATCACCAAGAATAAACGCTTTTGCACCGGTTGGCGCTTTAAAATTATGAATATGAAATTGCTGTGTATATGTTGGTAAAATGCAAAACAGGTCTTTTCCTTTTGTTGTAAAAAATGCTTCTATGTGTGCAAGACTATCACTTGGTTTTACCATGTCCGCTACATTATAACCCGCCATAAAATTTTTATCTTTCTTCCCGGGTTTTTTCCCTTCACTCCATTGATATGATTGTTTATATGCTTTGGTTCCATATATAGCTTCGCCATTTGTTTGCAACCAAGTGCCCATATCCGTTAAGCGTTGCTGCATGATCACCGGTATACGTCCATCTGCAGTGGGTCCAATATCAAGTAATAAATTTCCGCCTCTTGAAACAATATCAACCAGCATTAATATAAGGTCATGACTTGTTTTATAATCTTCTAATTTTTCATTGCGGTTATAACCATACGAATGACCGATACCCTGGTTCTCTTCCCACGTTACGCTGGCATCCATACCGCTTCCATATTCTGAAGTAGCATAAGTTGCATTTGGATATTTACCGCGTGTGTTGCTGCCCCAGCGGTCATCAACAACAACTTCTTTTGCAACAGGTGATTCATTAAATAACCATGCTAATAACTCTTCACTGTGCCAGGCAGTATCAGGCAATTCCCATTCACCATCAGAAAAAATAATAGAAGGTTTATATTTTGTTACCAGGTCTTTAAACTGCGGTATCATGTGTTCCGTTACATATCGTTTTTTATCTGTAAGCCAAAGCGGATTAAACCATTCATACAAAGAATAATAATAACCCATTTTTAAACCTGAATCTCTTACTGCTTTGGTAAGATCGCCGAGCAAATCGCGCTTGGGTGTTCCTGTTACAGCATTCCACGGATGTCCCCAGTCGCGGTCTGCTTCAGGGCTGTTCCATAAGCAATAACCTTCATGATGTTTTGAAGTAAGCACCACATATTTTGCTCCTGATTTTTTAAATAATTCAGCCCATTGTTCCGGCTTAAACATTTCAGCTTTAAACATGGGTTCAAATTGTGGATATAAAAAATCAGCACCATAATTCTTGTTATGAAAGGCAAGAAAATCAGGTTGCTTTTCATTAAGGCGATACCAATACCACTCCGCATAACTATAGCCGCTGTTTGGTATTACCGGCGCATAAGAAGGCACAGAGTAAACACCCCAATGAATAAATATTCCAAACTTATCCTGCTGAAACCATTCAGGCATTTTCCTTGTATTTAGTGATTTCCAGTTAGGCTCAAAATGTTGCGCGGAAGCAATTTGAATGCAGAAAAATATAGTAATCGAAAGTGAAATAATTTTCATGGATGATTATATTTATTCAGCTAAAATAACAAACGATTTTTGTAATGAAAAGCACAGGATATAAATCAACATATAAAGCATGAGGTCTTATGCTATTAAAACGAATTTTTTTTTAATAAAAATTCCTACATCCATTCATTTACTTTTGATATTCTCTTTTAATAAAAACGTACTATGCATACACATATTCATGCAGAAGAACATTTAAAAAGTTCAGAAACAATAACAGACATTGTTATTGGAATGAGTGATGGTTTAACGGTGCCATTTGCTTTGGCAGCAGGGTTAAGCGGGGCTATACATAGCAGCAGCATAATTGTAATTGCGGGTATTGCAGAAATTGCAGCCGGCAGTATAGCTATGGGTCTCGGCGGATACCTTGCCGGTAAAACAGAACAGGATCATTACAACAGTGAATTAAAAAGAGAATATGATGAAGTGGAAATCTTGCCTGAAAAAGAGAAAGAAGAAGTAAGAGAAATTTTTGAAAGCATTGGCTTAAGTGAAGAGGTGCAGCAAAAAGCAACAGCAGACATTGTAAAAAATAAAGATCAATGGGTTAAGTTTATGATGAAGTATGAACTTGGTCTTGATGCACCAGATCCTAAACGCGCTGCACAAAGTGCAAGAAATATCGGGATTTCTTATATTGCCGGCGGCATCATTCCGTTAAGCCCATATTTTTTTATTTCAGATTCAAATGAAGCTTTAAAATTTTCTGTTGTCGCCACATTAATTTGCTTATTTCTGTTTGGATATTTTAAAAGCAAAATAACAGGCGTAAAGCCTATTGCAGGCGCTTTAAAAGTTATGGGTATAGGCGCTGTTGCTGCAACTGCAGCCTTTTTACTGGCAAGACTTTTTCAGCAATTTTGATGATTGAAAATTATAAAAGATCCTTCGCACTAAAAGATAAAGGCAATAATAAGGAAGCGCTTTTTATAACAAACACTTTTCCTTTTAAACCTGAAAGTATTAAACGGATCGGGTGTGTTTGCCTTGCTTCATAATCAGCAAGAGATTGCCGGCAAATACCGCATGGTGAAACAGGATGATTACTTTCTCCATGTTTGTTATCATAACTTATAGCTATAGTTTTTATTTTAGATTTTGGATGAAGAGCTGTAATTGCTGAAAGCAAAACTCTTTCTGCACACAAGCCTGCAGGAAAGCTTGCGCTTTCCTGGTTTGTAGCTGTAATTATTTCTTTGTTTGAAAGCAATGCAGCAGCGCCAACAAAAAAATCAGAATAAGGCGCATAAGCCTGTGCTGTAATTTTTCTTGCTTTTGCTAACAGCAGTTGATCTTGCTTATTCAGCAAGCTGTCATTATCAAACTCAGTGTATGAAAATGTATATTCTTTTAAACTCATTTATTATTATGTGATGTTGTAAGTTAAGAGAACGAATTAATTTCTTTTAATTAAAATCATCTATTCATATTTCTTCATTACTTCAAATAAAACTTTATACTGCGCAGAATCAAATGTAGGTATAGTATCCTGCAGCCAATGACGTTTAAAAGCAACAATTGCTGCAGATGTATCTCTTATATCATAACCGATAATACGCAAGGCCTGTATATCATTAAATGATGATGGAAGTGAAACATTTGTTGTATCATCATACCAATAACCAAAACCATTTTCTGCAAGCATCTTCCATGGAAAAAAAATATTGGGATCATTCTTTCGTGTGGGTGCAATATCTGCATGGCCAATAAAATTTGCAGTTGGAATATTGTATTGTTTTTTTAATGCTGTCAGTAATCTTAATAAGCTATTCATCTGTGCGTTTGTGAATGCTTCAAAGCCATTATTATCAAGTTCAATACCAATGCTGCTGCTGTTTATATCCATATCATTTCCCCAGCGGCTAACACCGGCATGCCATGCGCGCATGTAATCATTCAGCATGTGATGCACCGTTCCATCTTTACAAATTACATAGTGGGCACTCACCTGCGTGCTTTGTGCAGTAAAAGTCTGCAGCGTTTGCGCACAACTGTTTTGTGCTGTATGATGTATAATTACAAAATTTGGTTTGCGTAAATTAAAGTTTGTTGTGCCTGTGAATGATATATTACTGAATGAATCTGTAAGCGGATATTGTTTAATGATCTTTGAAAATTCTCTTGCCTGTTTTTTATATATTTTGTTTGATGATGTATATGGATTTCTTGCGCAGCTTAAACAAAAAATAAGTAAGAGGCAAACTGTATATTTCATTTTTACAGGTTAAAATCTAAGATCATTAGCGTTTTGATGTTATTATAAGAAGGTCTTTGAAAGTATTGTCTGTATTGAGTTTGCTAAGATTTTCGCACTAAGACGATTTGATTTTTCGGGAATACTATTTTCTATATTTTTCTGAAAATCATTCAATTGTGAATAATGGAAAATATGTGTTCTCTCAAATAATGAGTTTAATATCATCTACCTCCTTTCAAACTATAGTCACCCGTTATAAGGGCGACTATAAGGTAAAAGAGTTTAGTTGTTGGAAACAGTATTTATGTATGGCTTTCGGACAGCTAACACATCGGGAAAGTTTAAGCGATACCATATTATGTTTAAAAGCAAATGCTGATAAAACATATCACTTAGGCATAGGTGATGTGGTTGCCAAGAGCACTCTTTCTGCTGCGAATGAAAACCGTTCTTATCTGATTTATTATGATTTGGCGATGCTCTTAATAAAACAGGCGAAGCAATTATATTTAGGTGAAAGTGACTTGGAAGTAGAACTTAAGAATAATGTGTTTGCCATAGATGCCACTACGATCGACTTGTGTTTATCGACATTTTATTGGGCGACTTTTCGCAGCACAAAAGGAGGCATAAAATTACACACACAGTTAGATTTGAAAACCGCCATCCCGGAGTTTATACATTTTTCAACGGCTTCTGTGCATGATGTAAATGCATTAGATTTTATTTCTTTTGAAGCCAACAGCTTTTATATAATGGATAGGGGGTACATAGATTACAAGCGGCTTTACCGGATTCATAGCAGCGAAGCCTTTTATATCACAAGGGCTAAAGATAACATGAACTCACGGCGTGTTAAATCTTATCCATCAGATAAAAACAATGGAGTGCTTTGTGACCAAACTGTTCTATTAAATAACTACTATGCTGCTATTGATTACCCTGAGAAAATGCGCAGGATAAAGTTTTATGATAATGAAAGTGGAAAAACATTTGTTTTTCTTACAAACAATTTTCACCTTAAAGCAACAGAAATAGCACAGCTCTATAAACACAGATGGAAGATTGAATTGTTCTTCAAATGGATTAAACAGCATTTAAAAATCAAATCTTTTTGGGGGCAATCAGAAAATGCTGTAAAATCTCAAGTGTGGATTGCGGTATCCGTTTATGTGCTTGTAGCTATAGCAAAAAAGAAATTTATGCTCAAACAATCACTCTACGAAATACTACAGATTTTCAGCATATCCATTTTTGAAAAAATGCCCATAAATCAACTGTTTCAGCAAACTCAAAAACAATATTTCAAAGAGCTAAATCATAACCAATTGAATCTGTTCGACTAATATCAAAACGCTAATGTGAATATATAATAATACACATATAAACAATGTGTGTTGGGCTCTGATACGAAGCT
>JBDTLW010000193.1:0-5241 GCA_039934575.1 Parafilimonas sp.
CGAACACTTGTGGTTTCCAAACTTCGCAGGTTTATGCGATAAGTCTCCGACTTATAATAACTGCTCCCAACTTTTTATTTAAAACAAATTATATTCGCGCTTTCAAAAAAAATGCTATGAACGATTGGAAAGAATATCAGCAAAAAAATAAAGACCGCTTTCTTGATGAATTATTAGCCTTGTTACGCATACCCAGTATCAGTGCACGCAGCGAACATAAAGATGATATGCAGAAATGCGCTGAAGCGATGCAGCAAAAATTAAAAGATGCTGGCGCTGATAAAACAGAGATATATAAAACAGAAGGACATCCTATTGTATATGCTGAAAAAATAATTGATGCAAACAAGCCAACCGTTTTAGTGTATGGACATTATGATGTGCAGCCGGTAGAGCCTTTGGAACTCTGGCACAGTGGTCCTTTTGATCCTGTAATTAAAGATGGAAAAATTTTTGCACGCGGTTCTGCGGATGATAAAGGACAGGTGTATATGCATGTGAAAGCATTGGAAACAATGACGGCAACAAACTCATTACCCACCAACATAAAATTTATTATTGAAGGCGAAGAAGAGATAGGAAGCCCAAGTCTTGCAACGTTTGTAAAAGAGAATAAAGCGTTATTAAAGGCAGATGTAATTCTGATCAGTGATACATCTATGTTAAGTTTGGATACTCCTTCAATGGATGTGGGCGTGCGTGGTTTAAGTTATATTGAAATTGAAGTTACCGGACCTGACCGCGATTTGCACAGTGGTGTTTATGGTGGCGCTGTTGCAAACCCGATTACTATCTTAGCTCAGATGATTGCAAGTTTACATGATGCAAATAATCATGTAACTATTCCCGGTTTTTATGATGATGTAGTTGAAGCAACAGATGAAGAAAGAAAGCTGATGGCTAAAGCGCCTTTTGATGAAGATGAATACAAAAAGGATTTGGGTATAAAAGAAGTATGGGGTGAAAAAGGTTATACAACAAATGAACGTACCGGCATTCGCCCAACACTTGAATTGAATGGCATTTGGGGCGGATATATGAGTGAAGGTTCTAAAACAGTATTGCCATCAAAAGCTCATGCAAAGATCAGTTGCCGGCTTGTACCCAATCAAAAAACAGATACCATTACAACACTGCTTATTAATCATTTAAAAAGTATTGCACCACCAACTGTTGATGTAAAACTCTTAATTCATCATGGTGGTGAACCTTACATGACACCGATTGAAAGCAAGGGTTATAAAGCTGCGGCAAAAGCGATTGAAACTACATTTGGCAAACCACCTATTCCGGTGCGTGGCGGCGGAAGTATTCCTATTTGTGCCTTGTTTGAACAGGAGCTCGGTATAAAAATTATTTTTATGGGCTTTGGTTTGGATAGCGATAACCTGCACAGCCCAAATGAAAAATATGGTCTCGCCAATTACTACAAAGGCATTGAAACCATTCCTTATTTTCATAAGTATTTTGCGGAAATGTAGTTGGTCGTAAGTTTTGAGTTTTAGGTTTTGAATATTTATTCTTCCGCCCAATAATCAACTACAGTTACCTTATCTAATAAAGGTTGAAGTTTTGCTACAAATGCTTTATGTGCAGGATCAACAAGATAAGCATCGCGGTCTTTTTCACTGCTGAATGTTACAAGGAAACAATGCGTTAATCCCTGGTTTAAATTTTCCGGGCTGTTATTCATACCCCATTCAAATTGTTTTATCGAACTTATTTTTTTCGGCAGCTCTTTAAAACCTTCCACCACTTTATTAATTGCTGCGGAATCTGCACCGGCTTTCCAGCCAAATAAAACAACATGCCGCAGCATTTTTTGTGAAGTTTGAGACATAGCAATATTTGTTATAATAAACATAAATAAAACACAGTTCACAATCTTTTTCATGCAATTTTTTTTGATATAAATAAATATAGTTAAAAATGAAGCGATCAACGATTTTGCTTTACAGTTCAGATATTTTTATTACATTTCAGTAAAACAATAGATCATGCATATAAAAAATATTTTTTGTACAATAAGTATAGTCATTTGTGTTAGTGCCTCTGCATGTTCAGGTAATAATAATGCTGATTTAATAAATAATACTGATACATCCAATCTTCCGGCGGTTGAAACGGAAAAAGCAAAAGCAGATTACAGTCCTGCATTTACAGGACAAACAAGAGTGGCTGGCGCTAAAACCACAACAGCATATAAAGTAGAAAAGATTGCAGAGAATTTACAAAACCCCTGGGCGGTAGTTCCCATGCCGGATGGAAGATTGCTTATTACCATCAAATCGGGCAGCATGGAAATACATGATGTAAACGGTGTGCTTGTAAAAAAAATTACCGGCTTTCCAAAAGCAGATGATGGCGGACAGGGTGGTTTGCTTGATGTGACATTTGATCCGGATTTTTCAAACAATAAAATAATATACTGGTCATTCTCTGAAAAATATGAGCCCGGAAATCTTACGGCTGTTGCCAAAGGCAAATTGAATGAAGCAGCAGGAACTATAGATAATCCAATGGTTATTTTTCGTGCAACACCTGCATTAAACAGCTCACTGCATTTTGGTTCGCGTTTGATATTTGATAAAGACGGAAACCTGTTTGTAAGTGCCGGAGAAAGATCAATTTTGGAAGGCAGGGCGCAGGCACAGAAACTGGATGCAGGACTGGGAAAAATTTTTAAAATAACAACCGATGGTAAGCCGGCACCCGGCAACCCTTTTATCAATCAGCCAGGCGCTATGCCTCAAATTTTTGCTTATGGATTTCGTAATCCGCAAGGACTTGATATAAACCCTGTAACAGGTGAATTATGGGAATCTGAATTTGGCCCGCTTTGCGGTGATGAAATAAATATTATTCATGCGGGTAAAGATTATGGCTGGCCTGTTATTACTTATGGTCTTGAATATAGCGGCAAAAAAATTGGCGATGGTATAACACAAAAAGCTGGTATGGAACAACCTGTTTATTATTGGGATCCTGTTATATCGCCAAGTGGAATTTGTTTTTATAAGGGTAATGCCATTCCTGAATGGCAGAACAATCTTTTTGTAGCAAGCCTTAGTGCAAAACATATTGACAGGCTTGTAATTAAAGATAATAAAGTAGTGGGCGAAGAAAGATTGCTGGCTGATAAAAATGAACGTTTTCGCGATGTGGCGTATGATAATCAAGTTTTATATGCAATAACGGATAATGGAAATTTATATAAAATAAGTAAACAATAATTTTTTAATTACTGAATTATTAACAGGCATCGCTTTGTTCAGCATCATCTCTTATAAATGCTGATGATGCATGAAATATCAACACTGGTTTTTATATTCATAGTTAAAAAATCGCACACCATAATCCCGCTTTTTAAATAAATACTTTCGTAAAATTGCAGGGATTGTTTTAACAGATTTAAAAACATTATTTACAGTAAAAATGTTTTTTCTTAATAACTATTTTTATTACATCACTATCGGATTGCAGATCATCTGCGTTGTTCATTGCTTGCGCAAAGGCAATCCATATATATGGATATGGATCATTATTTTTCTTCCGCTTATTGGCTGTATTGCATACATAATTATGGAAGTGCTTAACAGGAAGAGTTTGCAGCAAATCCAATCAGGTATGGGCAATATATTTTACTCTTCAGGCAAAATAAAAAAATTGGAAAAGCAACTGCAGTTTTCAGATACATTCAATAACCGCATATTACTTGCAGATGCATATTTATCAGCAGGAGATACGGATAAAGCAATTGCGATTTACGAAACGAGTTTAACCGGAGCTTTTACAGAAAATGAATATGTTCTTTTGCAACTTATTATTGCTTACTCGCAGGTGCAGCGTTATAATGATGTGATAAAAATTGCAAGGAAAATGTATAACAACCCTGCATTTATCCGTTCACATAAACATGTATTATATGCAATGGCTTTAGACAAAACAGGCGAAGCTGATTTGGCAGAAAAAGAGTTTAAAATGATGAAAGGAAAATACTCTTTTTTTGAAGCAAGGTATCAATACGGAATGTTTTTATTAACTAAACACCGTGCGCATGAAGCGCAGAAAATTTTTACAGATTTAGTCACCGAATTTTCTTATTTAAGCTCGTTTGAAAAGAGAGCCAACCGTATATGGTTTAATTATGCAAAACACGAATTAAAAAAAATGAATGCACCTCCATCAATAAATTGAATTCGTGTATTATGATTTAAAATAGTTTGTGAACATATATTATGCTTTGGTAAAAACTTTGCAAACCGCTTAGCGCATTTTCTTTTTAAAATCATGCAACATTTTCGTTCTGAAATATATCATATAAGAAACCAACTCTTATATGTCTTGTCATAAAATCTCTTTCTGTATAATTTCTGGTCTTATCATATTATTCTTTACAGCATGTACGCCTACGGGATATTTTATTAGTCCTATGTATGGCAACAGTACGCCGCATCATACCACGCCTATGCAAACTGACAGTACAAAAAATACATGGTATCTGAATACAGCTTTTTCACCGGGCTACAACAATAATAGTTATGATTATACTTTTGCCGGGCAGGCAAATATTTATCGCGCAAATACTTTCAATCATTTTAATATATACTATGGTTCAGGCATTACTTTAGGAAACTATAATGCTGATTTATATTATAGTTCAAAACGCTATAACAACCCAAACCTAACCAGTAGTACTGATCATTTTTTTGGAAGCCTGAATGTGAATGGTGGATTAAATTTTGTAATTCCCTTTAATCAAACTGGCGAATGGCGTGTATTGGGTTTGCATACAAGCCTGCAGCAGGAATTTGGCGGCTATCTGAATTTCAGAAAAGGATTTAATCCGGATTCTGTTGATGGTGTTGCAAAAAGCAGTTTCTTAAATACGGTGGGGCTTTCCAGTGAGCTTGCATTTAATCTTCCGAGGAATATAAAGCTCGGCGGATTTTTGCAATACAATTTTTTAATCGGCACTGAGTATAAAGACATTTATTTTGGAGAGAATCTTGAAGCCGGCATTACACGTTATCAATATATCAGCCTGGGATTTTTTATGGGTTTTAAAAGATATATGTTCTTTATACAATCCAACAACGGAGATCAAATGTTTAGTGCAAGTTTTGGTATGAATTACAGGTTAAGGCGTTAAGGTATTTGCAATATGTTTTACATTAAAAGTAGATTGTTAAACATTCAGTTTTGAATTTTGAGTATTTGCTTATTCATGATAATTTTTAT
>JBDTLW010000194.1:0-5238 GCA_039934575.1 Parafilimonas sp.
TAAGCCTTTAGCCCAACGGGAGAGGCAGTAGTATTAGAAACTACTTAGTGTGAGATTCCCTGCGTGCGCACGCAGGCAGGGAATCTCACCAGGTTTACAAAAACTGCGACTTAGTGTAAGGTTAACATGCCAGTCTCATAAGCTGATGATGCAAGTTCGAGTCTTGCAGTCGCAACAAAAAATTGGTTCGTAGCTCAACTGGAAGAGCTTCCGGCTTTTAACCGGAAGGTTATGAGTTCAAATCTCATCGGACCAACAATGGATGAATAGCTCAATGGCAGAGCAGATGTTTGTTAAGCATCAGGTTGAAAGTTCAAATCTTTCTTCATCCGCAATTATGGAGAGTTGACAGAAGTGGTAATGTGCAAGCCTGCTAAGCTTTGGCTGTCGTTTATTCGGCAAAAAGGTTCGACTCCTTTACTCTCCGCAAATTGTTTAATGATGTGCAATCGATAATGAGGAAATAAGAAATCAGTCAGCACATCGTCATAACAAATAATTAGGACGAATAGCTCCAATTGGCAGAGCATCACTTTGAAGCAGTGACAGTGTTGGTTCGAGTCCAGCTTCGTCCGCAAACGTCGGTATGATGTAATGGCAGCATGACAGTGTCCAATCCCGCCTGTGGCGAGACGAATTCTTGTACCTGTGCAAAAAATAGATGAAAATAAAAGCTAAGTAAAATGGAACAACAATGGAGAAAATTGAACGGTGTAAAAATCAAACAACCGATAGAAGATGAAGTGCGGATGATGTTGATGAAAGAAAAAGAATTGGGTTACGATTTAAAAGTTTGCATCGGTACCGATAGCCAGCGCAAAGGTGTGATGATTGAATTTGCAACGGTGATTGTTTTCATTCGCAAAGGCAAAGGTGGTTTCATGTACATACACAATGAAATGGTGAAAAGAAAAATGGCAATTAAAGAAAGGATGCTGGAAGAAGTTGCAAGAAGCATTGATGTTGCTTTCAGGCTTTGCGATTTGTTCATTGCGTTTAATGTTGACATGGAAATTCATGCAGACATTAACACCAATCCAAACTTCAAAAGCAATGATGCTTTGAAAGAAGCAATGGGTTATATCATGGGGATGGGATTTGCGTTCAAAGCAAAGCCTCATGCATTTGCAAGCAGCAGTTGCGCAAATAAAATAGTACAATAATGTCTGAACGAAGATTTGGAAAGATGAAAAAGATTTGAGGGATTAAATATTCAATCTTATAATCAAATAAATCCACCCAAATCCCGGTTCAGACAACAAAAGCTTGCTTAACGGCAAGATGGATATAGGTCGGTTGTAATCAAACCAGGCTTGTGTTTTAACGCACAGCAGTGCAGACGTAGTAACTATCTGTATGCTGTTGACACAATTGGCTATGTCCACCATTTACTCTGTGTGTCAGAGGTTCGAATCCTCTTCCCGAATGTTTTCGGGATAGCTTAATGGTAGAGCAACAGAAAATGCGCAGGTTCGAATCCTGCTCCCGCCTTAGGCGGGATAGCTCAGATGGTTAGAGCACTACACTGTTAATGTAGTAATCAGAAGAAGTACACCACTTCTATAAAAATGGTGAGAAGTGTGCTGCTGTTGTCATCCCGTTTATAGAGACCTGTTAGGTTTTAAAAACCTAACAGGTCTTGAAAGACAACCGGGTGTATGCTTAGCAGAAGAATAAAAAATTGCAGCGTGTTTATCAGAGATCATTAATAACCTATACAGATGCTTGTATAAAAATGTAATGATCAAAGATTCAACATTAAGTAACAGCTTATTCTTTTCCGTATGCAACAGGCGGATGATAACAAAAGCTTTTTTAAAACTAAAATTGACAACTATAAAAAACAAAAACATGAAAAGGGTAATTGTAAATGCCTACCAGGTTGGTTTGGTATTTAAGAAAAATGAGTACAAAAGAATGCTGAGAGAAGGCACATATTGGTTATGGAATGAAGACGCAATAGTGTACGACATAACCAAACAATTTATGGCGCCTGTTGAACTGAACATTTTATTGCAGGATGCTAATTTGAAAGAAGCATTGTATGTAATTGATGTAAAGGATAATGAAATTGTATTGCAATACGAGAATGGTTTATTGAAGCAGGTATTAACTGCAGGAAGATATACTTTCTGGAAAGGCATTATTGATTATGAATTTGTAAAAGCTGATACCAGTAAAATCGAGATCACTGAAAACATTAGAAGGGCAACATTGCAAAACAAATTGTTGATAACTTATGTAAGAAGCTATACTGTTGAAAGCTATGAAAAAGCTTTGCTGTTTGTTGATGGTAATTATGTGCAGGTGTTGAACAGTGGTGTTTACTATTGGTGGAAGAATAGCATTACTATTAACATTGGTAAAGCTGATGTAAGAATGCAGCAGGCAGAAATCAACGGGCAGGAAATTCTGACAAAAGATAAAGCCGCTTTAAGAATCAACGGGCAGGCACAATACAAAGTGGTTGATATTGAAAAAGCTTTGTTGCAGAACAAAGAATACGACAAGCAGTTGTATGTAGCTTTTCAGTTAGCTTTAAGAGAATACATTGGTGGTTTTAGCTTTGATGAATTGCTGGAGAAAAAAGAAACCATTGCACCATACATTTTAAAAGCAGTAAGCGAAAAAGCGTTGGCTTTGGGTGTTGAAGTAATGGGCTTCGGTATCAGGGATATCATCTTGCCTGGCGATGTAAAAGAGATCATGAACCAGGTGTTGACCGCTGAGAAAAAAGCGCAGGCAAACATCATCATGAGGAGGGAAGAAACTGCAAGTACAAGAAGCTTACTGAACACCGCGAAACTGATGGAAGACAACAGCATGTTGTTTAAACTGAAAGAAATGGAATATGTAGAGAAGATTGCAGACAAGATCAGCAACATTAGTGTAAGTGGTAACGGACAGTTGATTGAACAGTTGAAACAGATCTTTGTACCACAGAAATAGTCTGAACCTGGATTTGAAGGATTAAATGATTAACAGGATTAGGGTTTATAATGTGATTAAAGATGCAGCAGCGGTACGGTTGTGTACCGCTGCTTTACGTGGAAATTATTTTAGATTGAAATTTGTAAAATGATATAATAATATGAAAAATGAGAAGTACATAAAGTTTAATGAATTCAGACTGCTTTGTTTGAAGAATGCAGAAGATGCGATAAAAGGAGCAGAAGTTTTAATTGATAGAAATATTAATCACATCGTTTTTCATCTATGCGTACTTGGCTTAGAAGAAATAGGAAAAATTTTTATGGCTTGGATTAAATTAAGCCAAGTAGAAAATTGGGATAAAGGATCTATGAAAATTGAATTAGATGACCATGAGAAAAAAATATTTTATGCAATATGGGGACCTTCAATCGGCAAAGAAATAATTGATAAAAACCAACTGGACAAAAATCATGTCACTGCTTCTAAACTACATTCATTACGCTTATTTTATTTATATGGTTCGATGGATGATATTGTTGAATCATCTAAAAAGATTCAAAATGAGGAAGCCCAAAATATATACAGATTTGCTAAAAGCAGGTTTGAATTTGCTCAAGTTGAGGGTGAAGTAAAAGAAGATGTTGACGAAGGCACAGATTCATTTCATACATGGTTTGCAGAATTCCTAAAAATACCTGGCAAGGAGAATTATGTGTTTGGGAAAATAAGTCAAGAAAAGCTAATTGAATTAAACGACGTAAACGAATGGATTAAGTGGTTAAAAGAAACGCGTGAAAAGGAACAACAAGAATTATCTCCAATAGCAGAAAAGGAAATCAATAGAAAAGTAGAAGTAAATACCAAGCTTAATCTTAAATGGGAGTTTTCTTTTACAATATTTACTCCTTCGCATTCTATTCGTAATAAAGATATTGCTGCTATAAATAAATTTGACAGACCATTCAAATTCTATTTAGGGAGAGACCGCCACACTTTAATTATAAAATACCAATTGCCATCTATTGTAACTGTTCATGATTTGTGGCAGCAGGGATGGTTAACATCTAAACTTTTTGTGGCAGGTTTGAATATTGCATCTAATGGACTTTTTTATTGGCATGCACCGAAAGATATAGACAAATATTATGACTCGCTATTAGATATTGAGTCCGGGAAAAAATTAGTCGTTTCCCTATCTCCTCAATTAACATTGAATTGGGAGGAAAAAAGAATGTTCCTGTCTGTACAACAATTTCATTTGGCATTTATAGTCTATGAATATTTTATAAATATTAGAAATAGAGAGGATTTTAATCTAATAACTGATTACATGGCGGCATTGGCAATGTTTGCAAGGACTGACATTCACCTAAGAATGGAAGTAAATGCCTTTATGCTTTTCTTCAAAGTATTTCAGCAATCGATACTTAAACATGAAACCTTTAATGAAAATCAAAATGTTTTTGAAATAGGGTTTCAACAGATTTTTGGAATGCTTACTAATAGAAATGAATATGATAGAATTATAAAATTAGCAGAATCAATAAAGGAGGGTAAAACACTTTCAGAGCAAACTACTTTAAAAGAAGTAGTTGCGATGAAAAACTATTGTGCCATTTATTTACTTACAATCTCTGTTCGCATAATGCAAAACAAACCAGGCATACGTTTAGTTCCCGATAATTCAGAATTGCAAACAGAAGAATTAAAAAACGAACGAAGGAGGTATGTGATGAATGAAAATTTATATCCAGCGTTAGTTGAATATATTTTTAACTATCGTTCAAGCCTTATGAATGATGCTGAACAGAAAGCATACAGACATCAAATAGCTGTTGATAGAATTGCGCATGGTGACAGAATTGGTTTTCATAAATATCAATTTGAAGAAGAGCATGTGTCTAAAGATGAAAGTGTATTACGCTTATTGGAACAAGGATATGAGTATTACAAAACAATGACAGCCACAAGAATCTACAACGAACATAAAGATGAATTGAATTTAAACTTATGTCCAAAATGTTTTAAGATAGCAAGAACACCAGAAGCAAAGCAATGCAGATTTTGTTTGCATGACTGGCATTAATTATTTGCCAAAGTCACCATGCTTTTTTGATGGATGCTTCTTAGCATGATGAACAGCAATAATTTCAATAACATCATTTTTAATTCTATAAACGATTAGATATGGAAAACGATGAATAAGAAAATCTCTTAGTTCCTTTCTTGCATCAATAAAACTATAATGTTCGGGATTCTTGGCAATCTTTTGGTAAGCAGTTTCAAGTTCTTCGCCGAGACCTT
>JBDTLW010000195.1:0-5236 GCA_039934575.1 Parafilimonas sp.
AAAAAATGGATCTGCTTTTTAAACAGATCCATTTGTATGTATTCATTCTTTTATTTTAAGGTTTCCTGCCCCGTCTGTTGCCGTTCCCATCATTATTTTGAGGTTGTTTGAAAACAGGTGGCTGCTGTCTTTGCTGCTGATTAAATTCCTGCTTTCTGTTATTAAACTGGTTATTCATTTCCTGTCTTCTCTCAAAATTAGGAGGCGGGTTATTTTGTCTTTGTCTTTGCTGCTGAGGTTGCTGATTTTGATCATTACGACCTCTGTTTGTATTTTGCTGCTGATTGTTATTATTATTCATTCTGTCACGTTGGTCAGGAGGTGCAGGCGGATTATTTTGCCTGTTCTGTTGGGGCACATTTTTTCTTTGTGTATAATTCTGCGGTTGTCTGTTATTATTCTGACCGCCGTTATTATTTCTGTTTCTGTTTACCTGATTTTGTGGCTGATTATTCTGCTGATTTTGATTCTGATTATTGCGGATCACATTATGCTGCTGATTGTTTTGCTGTGTTATTGGTTTTACACCAGGTCTGTACATTTGAACAGTGTTTTTATTTGCAATAGTATTACCTGGGCGGGAAGCATTTTCAATTCTTACAGCGCGTACAGGTCTGCCTGTATATCTTTCAACCTCTGTACGGTTTGGACCGGCAACAAATCTCCTGTTGTTATAAATTGTTGTATTGTTTATAATGGTTGTGTTATGAATGATCGTTACATTACGTGAAGGCCGTGTATAATACCTGTTTATGTTATGATAACCCATATATCTGCATGGCGCAAATACCCAACGGTTATAAGGAATACCGATACCTATATTTATACCTAAACCCATTCCAGGTCCAAGCGGTGACCATCCATAATAACCGCCACCTGTTCTCCAGGATACCCATGCTGGTCCCCATTCATAACCTGGTATCCACATCCATCCATAAAATGGATCATAAGCCCAACGTCCGTAGTGAAAGGGCGCCCATCCCCAACTGTAATCAGATGCCCACGTCCAGCCATAGCTTGAGTACAACCAATGCCCGCCGGTAGAGTAAGGCACAAAACCACGATGGCGCGGAACCCATGCACGGCCATAAGAACCAGATTCAACCCAGCTACCATAAGGCGTTAATGCATCATTAAACGTATTAATGTTTACATCTGAAGGATTTTCTTCATAGTTGTCAGCATCATTGCTGTAATCATTATTGTTGTATTCTCCATTCTGATCATTATAATTATCGTTATTATTTTGATCATTATTCTGGTCATTATTATTATAGCCATTATCGTTATTGCTATAATTGCCGTTATCGTTATTATTATACCCATCATTTTGGGCAGATGCATAACGTGGCGAACTGCACGAGGCAGCAATTACCAAAATCATCAGCGGGTAAACAATCCGGTTTATACCTTTTTTCATTTTAATTATATTGAATGTTTTTTAATCTTATTTCAAGCCTTGTTCCAAAAACAAACGACTGTTATTTTTGGACACAAAACGATGACTAAAGTTTAATGTTACAGGATAATTGCTAAATTCTTTCAGGTACGGTAAAATAACAGGATAAATGGGTATGCTTTAAAGAAAGATCATTAGTACTGCAAAAACCGTAAGATTGATTATTTCAATCCCCAAATTTCTATGTGTGCTGTACTATCTGTACGATTAGAAACGGCTTTATAAGCAAGATCAACTTCCTTTATTTTAAGCTGACTATTTTGTAAATCTATTGCACGGCTTGCAATGCCTGTTCTGAAATCATAACGAATAGGTATAACTTCAGGGTCACCGGTTTCATACACTACAGTTATATTATCAATGTGCACCGGTGCATTTGTGGCTATTATACTTAAAGATTTAAAATTATCAGGATTTGCAATTGTAATTACAGCTTTTTCTGTTTTAAAAGCAACGGTTGTTTCGCCTATTTTCTGCCCTTTATTATTATTGCTTTTTTGCGCTTTTAAGCTGCTTATTGATATGATTGCAGCAAGTATAATTAACAATGTTTTTTTCATGATATAATTTCAGTAAAAAGGGCAAAATTCATTCCAATAAAAAGACTAAAAAATTATTAACAGCTTGCAGAAAGTTGTTAAATATTACATTGTTATTTACACAATAAAAATCAGAAGCAAATACTCAATACTTCCACCGTACGAAAGCTTCCATGGCTGCATATCTTGTAAGCCCTAATGCTGCATATAAATTTGCTGTGTTTGCATTTCTATCTTCAGCGCGTTGCCAGAATTCCCTGTCATCACTCCCTTGAAAAGGCACTGCATCTTTCTGACTTTGATGAATAAAAATGCCGTGGCGTTTTTTCATAACCTGGTCAGGACTCATTGGAATTGCCATTTCAATGTCGGCAATATCCCATTCCTGCCAGGCACCTTTGTACAACCACATCCAGCAATCGTTTACCCATTCATCGCCTGCTTCTTTTATTCTTCTTAAGCTTTCAAAAACAATATCAAGACAAACCTTATGTGTACCGTGCGGGTCTGCAAGATCGCCGGCACAATACACCTGTTGCGGTTTAATTTTTCGCAACAGTTCCATGGTCAGCTTTACATCTTCTTCACCCATCGGGTTTTTTTCTATTGTTCCTGTTTCATAAAAAGGTAAGTTTTGAAAATGCCATCGTCCTTCAGGCAAGCCAACATACTTACAGGTTGCTTTAGCTTCTCCTCTTCTTATCAAACCTTTTATGGCGCGTATTTCAGAGGTATCAATTTGCTGCGGTTGTTTTGTTGCCAGAAAATTTTGCGCATCGGCAAGCACTTCACTGCTTCTCTCGGTATCCATATTAAACAATCCTTCAAAGCCTACTGCAAAATCTATGAAGCGCGTTACAAACTCATCTGCAACGGCAATGTTTCCGCTGGTTTGATATGCAACATGCACTTCATGTCCTTGTGTATGAAGACGCATAAAAGTGCCGCCCATACTTATGATATCATCATCAGGATGCGGTGAAAAAATTATCACACGTTTTGGATAAGGCTCGCTGCGTTCAGGATGTGATGGCAAAGCATTATCAGGTTTGCCGCCGGGCCAACCAGTTATACTATCACGCAACAAATAATACACCTGCAGATTTATTTCATAAGCTTCTCCTTCTTCTACTAATAATTCACCTAAACCATTTTCATTATAATCAAATGTTGTTAAACTTAAAACAGGTTTATTCAGTTTTAATGCAAGATTTACTACAGCACGTTTCATCATTTTTGGTGTCCATTCAATTTCGCCGGTTAACCATGGAAATTTAAAACGTGTAAGCTCTGATGCTGCCTGTTCATCTAAAACAAATGTGCAATGATTATGCTGCTGCAATATGCTTGCAGGTATCTGTTCAGTTACATGCCCTTCAACTGCTTTTGCAATAATTGGTGCTTTAAAACCCCAGGCAAGCAATACAATTCTTTTTGCTTTCATGATGGTGCTTATGCCCATGGTTAAAGCAAGTCTTGGCACTTTGGATATGTTTTTAAATTCTCTTGCATTTGCTACGCGTGTATTATTATCAAGATTGGTGATACGTGTTTTTGAAAAGATGCTTGAGCCGGGTTCATTAAAACCAATATGACCATTGTTGCCAATGCCAAGCACCTGCAGATCAAGACCGCCTGCCTCATCAATCATTTGTTCGTATTGAATGCAATGCTGCTTTGCTTCTTCCTTTGACAGATCTCCATCAGGCACATGAATATTTGCCGGGTCAATATCAATATGATCAAACAAATGCCTATGCATAAAACTCCAGTAACTTTGATATGCATCTCTTGTAATAGGAAAATATTCATCAAGATTAAATGTGATGACATTTTTAAAACTTAAGTCATCTTCTTTATGCAAACGCACCAATTCTTTATACATAGTAATGGGCGTTGAACCAGTGGCAAGGCCTAACACACATTGTTTGCCTTCATTTTGTTTTTGTTTGATAAGCTTTGCAATTTCATTAGCAGCATAGCGTGAACCTTCGTCAGAAGTTTCAAAAATTTCAAGCGGAATTTTTTCAAAAGAATCTACCATGATTATTAGTTATTGATTAATTATTATTTAATTAAATTGCCAAACATTCTAATTACAAATTCCCAATTCCTTTACTTACTACATCCTGCTTCTTACCTCATTTCATCCTTCATTCACCTTCATTTATTCCTTTTACATTATAGCGCACATTCCAAAGATCGTATCGTTTAAATTGTTGCGGCAAGCGTGTTTTAAAATCATCCCAATTCCTTGCATCTTTCGGGCTCCATAAAACTTCACTCAATGCATCAACACGCGGAAAGATCATGTACTCAACCTTTGCAGGGTTGCTCATATATTCACTCCACACATTTGCCTGCGCCCCAATAATATATTTTTGTTCATCTACAGAAAGCTGATCGGGCAAAGGTTCATATTTATAAACAGTTTCTAAAGGTAAATAACCGCCGATTGTTAAACTGTCTTGTTGTTTTGTTTGTGAGTAATCAAAATAAACATAAGTGGTTGGCGTCATAATAACATTGTGATGTTGTTGTGCAGCTTCAATGCCGCCTTTCTCTCCGCGCCAGCTCATGATGGTTGCATTTGGTGCAACACCGCCTTCTAAAATTTCATCCCAGCCAATTATTGATCTGCCTTTACTGTTTAAATATCTTTCTATTTTTTGTATGAAATAACTCTGCAAACCTTCTTCATTTTGCAAGTTGCTGTCTTTAATTAATTGTTGACAGAAGTTTGATTTTTTCCAATAATCTTTCGGGCATTCATCGCCGCCAATATGAATATATTTTGATGGAAATAATTGCATCACTTCATCCAAAACATTTTCTAAAAATTTGAAAGTATAATCAGTTGGTGCAAAAACATCAGGATAAACACCCCAGCTTTGCTGCACCTGTTTGCCGGTTGAATCACCACTCCATGTTACACCTTTTGCAACAACAGTTGATTGATTTGGAAAACAACTTAACTGCGGATATGCAGCAATCGCAGCCGATGCATGACCGGGCATTTCTATTTCAGGAATGATAGTAACATAACGGTCTGCAGCATACTGTACAATATCTTTTATTTGCTGTTGTGTATAATAACCGCAATCTTTTGTATCATCATTTCCGGTGCCGGGATGATGACCGATGATAGTTCCGTTTCGGCAACTGCCAACTTTTGTAAGCAATGGATATTTTTTTATTTCGATACGCCAGCCCTGGTCTTCAGTTAAGTGCCAGTGAA
>JBDTLW010000196.1:0-5218 GCA_039934575.1 Parafilimonas sp.
TTGATGGATGTTCATTTTTCAAATATTCTTCTGCCGCTGCAATTGTTTTAGCATGATCAAGTTTTATTTCTTTTTCCTGCAGCATAATATTTAACAAAAGACACATGTCGCCTTCATCTTCCACTATAAAAATCTTCTTAGGTTTCTTTTCCTGTGATGGAGTATTTGTCATAATCAGTAATTGAGATATGTTAGATAACATAATTAAACAATTGTCTTACCAAAAAATTTAAGCTTAGGGATTTTAAGATTGTAGAAATAATTGCAGGCTTGTTTTACAAGAATGAAATAAGTGTTCAATAAAAGGTACAATATAATAAGCCTCAATAAAAAAGAGGCTATTTTTTACAACAGCCTCTTCGTTAATTTTAAAAAATATAATTACATGTGCATCTTATCTATTGTAGTTATTGATCCATCTTTCATAATACAATCACCATTCTTCATCGTCATAGTTTTACCATCAGCCGTTCTATAATGTCCATCGGGCATCACTTTAGTTCCATTGTCCATGGTCATCATATCTTTCATATCCATTGTTTGCTTGCCTTCCATTACCATCATCTTATTATCTTTCATCACTACGCATGTTTGCATATTCATCATAGAACTATCACCATGCATCATCATGCCTGTAGTGTCAGACATCGTCATTGATGTATCAGGCATAGACATATTATTCATAGTTGTATCTGCATCGTTTGTTGTTGAACTGCTGTTACAAGAAGCTGTTCCTAAAAGAATACAGGCGGCTGCAATTGTAAGATGTTGAAATTTCATATTAGTGTTTTTTGTGAAAAAATAATTTTTATCAAGAAACCAAAATTCATACCGTTTAAGAAAGATCACATTTAAAAAACGTTTTCTTTAACCGCAATATTAAATATCTGTTGCTTCCCCATACGCAACTGCAGTTGCTTCTTTCACCCCTTCACTCATCGTTGGATGCGGATGAACAGCAGCAAGAATTTCATGACCAGTTGTTTCAAGCTTACGTGCAGTAACTACTTCAGCTATCAATTCTGTTACATTAAAACCGATCATGTGCGCGCCCAGCAGTTCTCCATACTTTGCATCATAGATCATTTTTACAAAACCTTCTGTTGCACCGGCGGCAGTTGCTTTACCGCTTGCCATAAAGGGAAACTTTCCAACCTTAATATTTATGCCGGCTTCTTTTGCAGCCTTCTCCGTCATACCCACACTTGAAACTTCAGGTACACAATACGTACAACCCGGAACATTTCCATAATCAAGAGGCTCTGGCAAATGCGATATTTTCTTTTCTGTAAAAGCAATATGCTCTGCAGCCACAATACCCTCACGGCTTGCTTTATGTGCCAATGCCTGGTTAGGTGTGCAATCACCAATAGAATAAAATCCCGGCACATTTGTTTGAAGATATTTATCAGTAATAACTTTGCCGCGGTCTGTTTTTATACCAACAGTTTCAAGCCCGATATTTTCTACATTGGCAACTACACCTACCGCGCTTAATAAAATATCCGCTTCAAGAGTTACCGTGCTGCCATCTTGTTTTTTTATAGTAGCCCTTACACCCGCACCGGATGTATCGGCTTTTTCAACAGTAGCATTTGTTATAATGTCCATGCCTTGTTTTTTGAACTGCTTCTCCAGTTCTTTTGAAATCTCTTCATCCTCCACCGGAACAATCCTTGGCATAAATTCAACAATAGTAACTTTTGTACCCATGCTGTTATAGAAATAGGCAAACTCAGAGCCTATTGCCCCGCTGCCTGCAATGATCATGCTTTTAGGTTGCTCAGGTAAAACCATTGCTTCGCGATAGCCAATTATTTTTTTACCATCCTGTTTTAAATTCGGTAATTCACGGCTGCGGCCGCCGGTAGCAATAATGATGTATTTTGCTTCAAGTGTTTGCTTATTGTTATCAGAACCTGTTACTTCAATCTTTCCTTTTGAAACAATTTTTGCATAACCCATCACAACATCTATCTTATTTTTACGCATAAGAAAAGCAACGCCTTTGCTCATTTTATCAGCCACACCGCGACTGCGTTTTATCACCGCGCCGAAGTCTTGCTTTACATCTGTTGCAGATAACCCATAGTTGCTGCTATGCTTCATATATTCATACACCTGGGCACTTTTTAATAATGCTTTGGTAGGAATACAACCCCAGTTTAAGCAAATGCCGCCTAAACTTTCTTTCTCAATAATTGCTGTTTTAAATCCTAACTGCGAGGCGCGGATTGCAGCCGGATAACCACCCGGTCCGCTGCCAATAACTATTACATCGTATGCCATATTAATTATTTTTTATTCTGATTGAAATTTCAATCTTATTAACTGCGAAAGTAAATGCTAAAAGGCAATTCATCAATTTTCGGTAAAAGACAAAAACCAGATATAGTTTCTATACTTGAAACTGAAAATTTTTATTGACTTAATCAGCAAAATCTTTTATTAAATTTTCAAGTTTTTTTTCAGCAGCAAAAAATCCTGATAATCTTTCAATCACTGATTCTACTATTGCATCAGGGCAACTGGCGCCGCTGGTGATCAATATATTCACCGGTGTTTTTGCAGGAAGAAAATCCTGTGTAAGATATTCCTGTTTTGTTGTCCAGTTGCAATGCAAAATCTTTTTGGAAGAAATAATTTTATCAGCGCTGTTTATAAAATATGTTGGCAGCTTATCTTCACAAAGCTCTACCAAATGAGAAGTGTTGCTGCTGTTATATCCGCCAATTACAATTGCCAGGTCTGCATCTGTATTCAACAATGCAGTTACGGCCGATTGGTTATCATTCGTTGCATAACACAATGTATCTCTTGTATCAGCAAAGCGCTGCTGAATACTTTCATCATTTAGTTTGAAATTATTTTTTACAACCTGCTTTAAGTATTCAGCAATTGCCTGCGTATCCGTTGCTAATTGTGTTGTTTGATTAACCACACCAAAACGCTGCAGGTCTTTTGTTATATCAAATCCATTAGAATAACGTCCATTAAATTCAGTATAAAAATTTTCAGCAGGTTTTTCACCAGTTATATATTTTGACAATTCAATAGCTTCATCCATATCATTTACTACCACTGTGGGTGATTTAGAAGATGCATGCGAAAATGTAGCGCGTGTTTCTTCGTGTTTTGGTTTGCCATGTACAACTATACTGTAACCCTTTTCTGCAATTTGCCCACTGCGGTTCCAAACCTTTTCAACAAAAGGACAGGTGGTATTATATTCTTCTGTTTGCATACCTTTTGCCTGCAAAATATTTTCAATTTCAAGCGTTGTACCAAATGCTGGAATAAGCACAATATCGTTTTCATTCAACTCATCAAAAGAGATCAGTTGTTTGCCTTGCGTATCCTGTAAAAATCTAATTCCTTTCTCCTGCAGGTCTGCATTTACCTGCGGATTGTGTATCATTTCACTTAATAAAAAAATTCTTTTGTCCGGATTTTCTTCTATAGTTCTGAAAGCAATTTCAATAGCATTTTCCACGCCATAACAAAAACCAAAATGTCTTGCGAGGTAAATTTTAAGGGTGCCAAAATCAAGCAGTGTTGGCGAGAAATCTTTCTTTAATTTATCTTCACTTTTTCTTTTATTCTTGATAGCGCTAATAAGATCACTGCGATAAGTAGTTGGAACAGCAAATTGCTTCATATATCTTCAAATTAAACTTTTCTGTTTTGCCGCTGCAAAGTTACTAAAGTTGAAAACAATGAACACAGTCGCTGAAAATTTAAAAGTTTTAACTATAAAAACTCTAAATTGTTATTAAGAAATTATTGTTTAACCCGGAAGTTAGATTAGTCACTTGAATTAAGCACTTTAGAAATCATGAACAAACCCTTGCATCAATTTTTCACAGAAGATCATCACCGCATTGACAGGTTGTTGAATAAAGCAACGGAGCAACCGGGCGAAATTGAAATGAATTATTACCATCAATTCAGAACCCGATTATTGCGGCACATTAAAATGGAAGAAAAAACTCTTTTTCCTGCAGCGAAAAAAGTGAATCAAACATTGATGCAGGAACTCATTCCAAGGTATCGGTTGGAACATGGAGCACTTACTGCATTAATGGTACCTCCACCTACTTTGTCTCTGATAAAAGTGATAAAGTATATTTTAGAAAAACATGATATGGCTGAAGAGAAGCCTGGAGGATTGTACGATGTTTGTGAGGCATTGACTCATGGACAAACGCAGGAACTTTTAGATCAACTCGCAGGTACAGAAGAAGTGCCTGTTCATGCTCCTAATCCGGCACCAATAGCAATAGAATCAGCCAGGCGGGCATTAGAAAGAGCAGGGTATGATTTTGATAAAATTGTTCAACGCCCTAACTAATAATCAATCGAATATTTTTATAGGTGAGTTAGGGTTTAAAGTTTAAGATTGTTTAAGCTTAAGCTTTAAACATTTTATCCGTTTATAATAAAATCAAATAAACGTTTTTTAGCAACCGTTTTCGGACTAAGCCAAATAAAAATATTATCATTCATTACCAATGCATCAATCTCTCTACGAAAAAAGTAACTATGCTTTAAAAAAAATTCCATTCATCATTTACCGGATTCTGGAAATGGAATTTTAATGTGCATGATTTTTAGTGGCATCAAACGATGTAAATAAAGCTGCAAAGAAACCAGCAATCGTATTACCGAACACTGCATTCATAATTAAAACGAATAGTATGCCATGTGTAGCGCCTGCAGCTAAACCCGCCGGTGCATCTTGTAAAGTTTCACCTCTTAGTCCACCAATACCCAGATAAAATAAAAGATATAAGATTACTGAAACAATAACAGTTATTGCTGCACCGGTTACTGATAGTATATGCCCTGAGATTGTCGATGTTAAGGGTGAGGTCTCAAATTTTTGTGCGCTATACGTTATGTAAATTATTATTGCCATTGAGATAAGGTAAAGAGCATTGCCACAATATAAAATCCAGATAGACTCATAAGTTCCTTTAGATAAAAAGATAATTACGGTAATACAATATATACCGGCAGCTATCAATGCACGTGGTACATAAGTTTTAAGATAGTTCATCATAACAAAAAGTATTTATTATACATAATGGTATCATAAACTATTCCAGAAAGTGTAAATAATAAACAGCCATTTAATGAATAGCGTTTTTGTGTGGGGTAAACCCTGCACAAATCAACGTTTATGCAAACCAGAGATTTGCTTATTGATAAATTTATT
>JBDTLW010000197.1:0-5217 GCA_039934575.1 Parafilimonas sp.
AGCAATTCTTTTGTTGATGGGAACAGGTCTTCTTATCTGCTTATCTACCAGGCACCAGGCAGTAATGCAATAGCAGTGGCAGATGGTATTGAAAAGCAAATGGAAGTGCTGAAAAAATCTTTTCCAAAAGATGTAAGCTATGTAATACCCTTTGAAACAGTTTCTGTAGTTAAAGTTTCTATTAGTGAAGTTGTACATACTTTGCTGATAGCGCTTTTATTGGTTACGCTGGTTGTGTTTTTGTTTTTGCAAAATTGGCGCGCTACATTAATTCCAATACTTGCTATTCCGGTTTCCATTATAGGAACCTTTGCATTCTTTATTCCGCTTGGCTTTACCATTAATACGCTTACCATGTTTGGATTTGTATTAGCTATTGGTATTGTAGTAGATGATGCCATTGTAGTAGTGGAGGCAGTACAGCATTATATGGACGAGCAAAAACTTTCAGCAAAAGAAGCAACGCAAAAAGCGATGCAGGATATCTCGGGACCTGTAGTGGCCATTGCATTGATTCTTGCAGCAGTGTTTGTGCCTGTAGGTTTTGTGCCTGGAATTGTGGGAAGATTATATCAGCAGTTTGCTATTACAATTGCCATTTCTGTTTTAATATCAGCATTTGTTGCTTTATCGTTGACGCCTGCTTTATGTTCGCTATTATTAAAAGAAGAACATCTTAGTAAAAAATCAAAAGGCTTAAATAAATTTTTCTTTCGTTTTAATGAATGGTTTAAAAAACTTACAAGCTCTTATTCAAACGGGGTAAAAAAATCAATACATTATTCACGTTTTATTGTAGTGATCCTGCTTTGTATTTTCGCAGCCACTTTTTTCCTTTTTAAATCAAAAGCTACCGGTTTTATACCACCGGAAGATGAAGGCAGGCTATTTATAACGTATGAATTACCCGAGGCTTCATCCACAGCACGAAGCCTTGATGTACTGAATCGCATGATGAAGATTGTTGGTTCTGAACCCGGCATTGCGCATTTTGCTGCACTGGGTGGATTGAACGTTGTAACATTCGCTTCAAAGAGCAACAGTGGTACCATTTTTACACAATTAAAACCATGGAGCGAAAGAAAAAGTGATAGCCTGAAGCTAAATGCAATCATTGCATCATTACAACAAAAATTTGCAGCTATTAAAGAAGCTAATGTTGTAGTAATTGCACCTCCTGCTATACCTGGCTTAGGGCAAACAGGTGGCTTTACTTTTGAATTACAGGAACAGCAAAGTACAGACAGTATTAAAGAGTTTGAAAATGTGGTTAATACATTTGTTAGTGCCTTGAATAAACGACCTGAAATAAGCCGAGCTTTTACATTTTTCACCGCAAAAACACCAGGTTACAAAGTAACGGTGGACAGAGTGAAATGTGAAAAGCTTGGAGTATCTATATCTGATGTTTATACAACGCTTGCTACCTATTTAGGCAGCAGTTATATAAATGATTTTACAATTTATGGCAGAAATTTTCATGTGGTAGCACAGGCAGATACAGCTTACAGAAAAAATATAAATGAGATTGGCTCTTATTACGTGCGCAATCGTGCAGGTTCTATGGTTCCGCTTAGTACACTTATTTCTTATACAACTATGGAAAATCCGGCACTGGTTTCTCATTTTAATTTATTCAGAACAGCGGAAATAAATGGAAGTGCTGCAGATGGGTATAGTAGTGGCGATGCTATCGAAGCATTAAAAGAAACAGCTGTAAAAGTATTACCTGAAGGCTATGGTTATGAGTTCGGCGGATTAACACGCGAAGAAGTAAATGCAGGAAATAAATCAACGGTAATATTTGCGCTTTCCATTGTATTTGTATTTTTATTTTTAGCCGCTTTGTATGAAAGCTGGAGCGTTCCCTTTTCTGTATTGCTTGCAGTACCACTCGGTGCATTTGGGGCTATTGTTGCCTTAATTCTTGTTACGCTGCTGAGCAGCAAAGACCTCACAAATAATATTTATGCACAGATTGGTTTGATAACGCTGATTGGTCTTGCGGCAAAAAATGCCATTCTTATTGTTGAGTTTGCAAAAGAAAGAGTTGATAAAGGAATGGATATAGTTAAAGCAACTATTGAAGCCGTTAAGCTTCGTCTGCGTCCTATTTTAATGACATCATTGGCATTTATACTTGGTGTAATGCCGCTTGCATTTTCAACTGGTGCCGGTGCAATGGCACGTTCTACTATTGGATGGACTGTTTTGGGTGGAATGTTTTTTGCAACATTGCTTGGTATATTTATAATACCTGTTTTATTTGTATTGATAACAAGAGTTGCGTTTAGAAAGAAAAAAATAAAGAGTGAAAATCAAACACTCTAATTCCCGATGTTTTTATGTGCTTTTAAAAACACATAATTCTTGTAGCATTGTTCAATGTAATAACCTAATTCAAGATCATTCATTACCTGTACTTCATAATAATTTGGGCGATAAAAATTCATAAAATCATCCAATTCTTTGCCGTCTAATTTGGTCAATTTCTTTACAAAGTATTTTGAATAGCGGTGATCAATATATTTATCCTCTTCATCCTGAACCAGCCTTTGTTGAAAAGCAAGCATTTGCTTGTTACGTTTAAACCGGAATGAGTTTATTATTTCATCTAAATCCAAACCGGCAGTTACACTGCCAGGCACATAAGAAGAGCTGGTTGGAGATTGGCTAAAACGCAAACCCGGTTTTCTGTAATTAAACGCCTTAGCATAAGTTTGTCTGTTTTCTATTGAATCTAATTTATAATCTCTTGTTTGCACTTTTACTTCTGGAAGCCAACGCACATCGACGTATAGAGCAATATCAAAATTTTGCGGATGAGTTATGGTATCTACAGAATATTTCATGGTTTGCTTGTTCAAATAACTAAACCAAATAGAATCATTATTTCGAACATTTATAGAATATCGCCCAAGTGAATCGCTTATAGTATAGTGCCCTGAACTTGCTTGTACGGTTACTGCATCTAATGGCTTTTTGCTGAAATAATCAGATACTGTTCCGCTAATAGAAACCTGGCTGTGTGCAGTGCATAAAATAAAAGAAATAAAATAAAATAAAAGAATCAGCCGTTTCAAATGATTACATTGAACTGTAATATTACAAACTGCTAAAAGATTATTGCGTAATCAAAAGTTAAAGATGCCGTTACCTTCCCATGTACACCATAAGAATTTGTACATCGCTTGGGTTTACACCTGAAATTCTGCCTGCCTGCCCTAAGGTTCTTGGTTTTATTTTTTTAAATTTTTGTAAGGCTTCTGCACTTAAAGCAGTAATGCCGTCGTAATTAAAAGTTTCTGGTATTAGAGTATTTTCTAAAGTTGACATTCTTTGAGCAAGCTGTTGCTCTTTTTCAATATAGCGCTCATACTTTACCTGTATTTCGGTTTGCTCAAGTATCTCTTTTGAATAAGAATTAAGCTGAAGCTTTAGTTCAGGCACTTCGCCCATCATGTCATAAAGATTTACATCTGGCCGAAGTAATAATTTAAAAGCCTTTTGCTTTTCATCAATTAATGATGAACCAATTTTTTGCAAATAATGGTTTACTTTCCCCGGATCGAGCGATATGTTTTGCAGTACGGATTTTATTTGCTTCACCGACGTAATTTTATGAAGAACATTCTCCATTCTTTTTTGGTCTGCTAACCCCAGCCTATAGCTTTTTTCTGTTAAGCGAAGATCTGCATTATCCTGTCTAAGCAATGTTCTGAATTCAGCACGACTGGTAAACATGCGGTAAGGCTCTTCGGTTCCTTTGCTAATAAGATCATCAATTAAAACGCCTATATATGCCTCATCACGGTTTAAAATAAATGGTTCTGAATTATTTACTTTCTGATGTGCGTTAATCCCAGCCATCAATCCCTGACAAGCAGCCTCTTCATAACCCGTAGTACCATTTATTTGACCAGCAAAAAAAAGATTTTCAATAGCTTTTGTTTCTAACGAATGTTTTAGTTGTGTGGGAGGGAAATAATCATATTCAATAGCATATCCTGGTCTGAACATTTTAGCATTTTCAAAACCATCCATTTTACGAATAGCTTCGTATTGCACTTCTTCCGGTAATGATGTAGAAAAACCATTTACATAAATTTCAATAGTATTAAACCCTTCAGGTTCTACAAAAATTTGGTGCCTGTCTCTTTCCGCAAAACGATTAATTTTATCTTCTATGCTTGGGCAATATCTTGGTCCTGTTCCGCCAATCCTTCCAGAGAACATCGGGCTTCTGTCAAAACCCTTTTTTAATGTATTATGAACATCAGCATTAGTATAAGTAATATAGCATGGCAGTTGTTCAGGAGCTTTAATTTTTTCAATATTGGAATATGAAAACCCAATAATTTCCGCATCCCCATTTTGAACTTCCATTCTTTTATAGTTCAGACTTCTTCCATCAATACGCGGCGGAGTTCCGGTCTTCAGGCGGTTACTTTGAAGCCCTAAATCAACTAATTGTTCAGTAATTCCGGTGGCACTTTTTTCCGAAATTCTGCCACCTCCAAAATTTTTCTCGCCAATATGAATAGTTCCATTTAAAAAAGTCCCGCTGGTAATTATTACTGCTTTTGAAAAAATTTTATGCCCTAACCCGGTTATAACACCAAAAACTTGGTTATTTTTTGCAATTATCTTTTTGACTGTATCCTGATAAAAATCCAGGTTAGAGACTTGCTCAAGCATATTTCTCCAAGTGGATGCAAATAACATTCTGTCACTTTGAGCACGCGGGCTCCACATTGCAGGACCCTTACTTTTGTTAAGCATTCTGAATTGCAAAAGACTTTTATCAGTAACGATACCACTATACCCACCCAAAGCATCAATTTCACGCACAATCTGGCCTTTAGCAATTCCACCCATTGCTGGATTACAACTCATTTGTGCAATAGTTTGCATATTCATTGTAATAAGCAAAACTTTACTTCCCAGATTAGCCGCAGATACGGCGGCTTCACAACCCGCATGACCTGCACCTACCACAATTATATCATATTCGGGAAACATTTTACAAAGATAGAGGCTTAGCTTTCACGTGGAACTATTTCTGCGAACAGGAGAAATCTTCACCCAAAAAGAAATTAACTCCAGTTTGGTATAAAGCTGGTTCAGCAGGTCTTCTGCTTCCTAATTCAGATTCACTTATTTGAATATATAATAATACACATATAAACAATGTGTGTTGGGCTCTGATACGAAGCT
>JBDTLW010000198.1:0-5213 GCA_039934575.1 Parafilimonas sp.
GTTCAGGCGGGGAATTAGGAAAAACCAATTCGAAACTCCTTGCAATTGTAGCAAATGAAAGAGGCGCAAAAGATGCAGTTGAGTTTGATGAAATAACTTATCTCGGCTTTCCTTTTTCAATTTCAGAAACATTTCAACAAAGAAATACAAACAGCAGTATTGAAGAAAGTTTGCATCGTGTTGAAGCCATTCAATCGCTGTGCATTCAGCATAAAAAAACATTGGTCTTATATTTAAGCATGGCATTTGGAAATCCATATAATGATGAATATAATGAAACTGTTTTATTGCATTGGGCAGATGAAATTGTAAAAAGAAATATCAGCATTATTTCTCTTGCAGATACTGTTGGAGTTGCCACACCTGAACAAATTTCTTTTGCCTGCAAAACATTAATTGATAGATATCCTTCTATAGAATTTGGTGTGCATTTGCATTCATCAATAAATAACAGAAAAGAAAAATTAGATGCTGCATTTAACGCCGGTTGTTTAAGATTTGATGGTGCATTAAAAGGAATTGGCGGTTGCCCGATGGCGCAGGATGAACTTGTGGGAAATATGGATACTATTTTTATGCTCGAATATTTCAGACAAAAAAATATTGCAATTAATATTAATGAAGATGCTTTGCAGGAAAGCATACAAATAGCTAACGAAATTTTTATCTAAAACCTATGCAATTTTTTTCAACGATAAATATTAAACCATTAAAGCCATCTATTACACATAAGGATAAAATTTTGCTTACTGGTTCCTGCTTTACAGAGCATATTGGCAATTTTTTGATGGACACAAAATTTAATGTGCTGCAAAATCCTAATGGTATTTTGTTTGATCCGCTTAGTGTTGCATCAAGTTTAATATCCTACATTCAAAATAAAAATTACGCAGAAGAAAACCTGTTTTATTTGAATGAAACATGGAATAGCTGGCAACATCATAGCAGCTTTTCAAACAATGATAAAAATGAATGTTTGCAGAGTATCAACCAAAGCCAGCAACAGGCGCATACTTTTTTAAAAGATGCAGATTGGCTGATCATTACACTTGGCTCTGCATTTACTTATAAACTTACCCCTCACCCCCAGCCCCTCTCCCCAGAGCGGAGAGGGGAGACCCCGGTAGCCAACTGCCATAAAGCGCCGGCACAAAATTTTACAAAACATCTGAATACAATTGAAGAAATTATAACGGCTTTTGACAATCTAATTCATCAGTTGTTTCATTTTAATTCAAAGTTGAAAATAATTTTTACCATAAGTCCGGTAAGACATTTAAGAGATGGCGTTGTTGATAATAACAGAAGTAAAGCAAGATTGATTGAAGCTGTTCATCATCTTGTAAATAAGTTTGATAAACTATATTATTTTCCCGCTTATGAATTAGTGATTGATGTTTTAAGAGATTACCGTTTTTATGATGTTGATCTTGCACATCCAAATTATGCGGCTACGCAATTTGTTTTAGAAAAATTTTCTGAAACTTGTTTTAACCAACCAACAAGAGAATTACTTGAAGAGATAAAAAAGATTGTTATTGCAAAAAAACATAAACCCTTTAATCGTGAATCATCATTACACAAAAAATTTCTGCAGCAACATTTTGAAAAAGCACAAGAGATTTTAAATATGCATCCATATTTAAATTTTGAAAAAGAACTAAAATATTTTTCTGAAATGTAAAAATTTTTCCCTTCTTAAGATTTGGGAGCTAAGGCAGTGCGGATAATTCCGCAAACATCAGTATCAATCATTTTTTCTGCAAGAGAAAGCATGTTGCAAAAAGCAACATCATTGCTAATTCCATGACCAATAATAACAGGTTTTGCAACGCCAAGCACAGGTGTGCCACCATAATTTTCATACGCAAACCGATGCATAAATTCATCGTTATGCAGGTTGCGGCTTTTTACAATATCGTAAATTGATTCACCTAATTTAAGTACCACGTTTCCTGTAAATCCATCGCACACTGTAACATCAGCGCCGGTATTAAAAATATCTCTTCCCTCTACGTTACCGATAAAATTAATTTGCTTATTTTCTTTTAATAAAGGGAAAGCTTCTTTGCACAAGGCATTACCTTTTCCTTCTTCTTCGCCAATATTTAATAAACCAACAGAGGGGTTGCTGATGCCCAGAATACTTTCTGCATATAAACTTCCCAACAATCCAAACTGTTCTAAATGCTGTGGTTTGCAATCAACGTTTAAACCCACGTCAAGCAAGATGCCTGTGCTGCCGCCAATTTTAGGAACAATGGTGGCAATGGTCGGACGTAAAATTCCTTCAATCGGTTTTAGAAAAAACATAGAGCCAACAAGCATAGTTCCGGTATTACCAGAACTTAAAAATGCATCAGCTTTTCCTGAGGCAAGCAGTTGAAATCCTTTTGCAATAGAAGAATCAGGTTTATCTTTTAAAGCTTTTGTAGGATGCTCATGGTAGCCGATAACCTGTGAAGTATGAATAATGATAATTTGCTTTTGCGGTACCTGGTATTCATTCAACAAAGCTTTTATTTCCTGTTCATTACCAATGCAATAAACAGTTGCTTTGCTGCTGCTACTTTGTAAGTATAGCTGTAAGCCTTTTATGGCTTCAAGCGGTGCATAATCACCGCCCATCATGTCAAGCGCAAGATTCATTTACGCAATTAAGTTATGCTTTCAGCGGTGCTTTATCAGAAACAACCTTGCCTTTATAATACAACTTACCTTCGCTTACATGTGCACGATGGCGCACATGTAATTCACCGGTTGTGCTGTCTTTGCTCAAGGTTACTTCCTGAGCTTTGTAATGTGTTCTTCTTTTTGCGCTGCGCTGCTGCGAATGCCTGCGTTTTGGATTGGGCATATTTTAAAATTTATATTTATTTAAGATCTTTAAACTGTTTAAGTGCTTTCCACATGGGGTTAGCTTCTTTTTTATGTATCTTTTCTTCCTGTGATAATTTTTCAAGAACTTCTTTATTACACTGTGTTCCTCCAAACTCATCAGGCAAACACATTTTCTGCAATGGAATACTCAGATTAATAAATTCATATATCCAGTCTGCGAGATGAAGATGACTCTCGCCATGGCTCATGTAATATACGTCCGGATCTTCTTCCTGTTCGTTCATCTCATCAGGATTATCCACCAGCTTTACCATCACTTTAAATTCATCCCAAAGTTGCAATGTGAGCGGGTTTCCGCAACGGTCACAACTCACATTAGCTGTTCCGTCAACATCAAATTTTAAAAGCATGAACCCGTTTTTTTTATTGAGTTCAAGCTTGATTCTTACATTGCAATTTGTAAAATCCTGTGGCCCATAATGTGCAAAGAACTTATTATCTACCGCATATTCAAAATCGTGAATCCCCGGTTTCAGGCCTACAAATGCTATCTCATAATCTCTCCTGAAATTCATTGCCCGAAAATTTGGGTGGCAAAGGTAATTGAAAAATGCTTAAGAACAAAGCTATAAAGCTATGTTCACTCACTATGCTGTTTCAAAGTTTAACAGTTATCAATTTGAGAATTTATGTGATATTTTTTATTCATCAAAAAAATAGCACAGCTCTGCCTGTGTTAAGTATATTGCCGGAAATTTTTTTGCCATGCGTCACCTTTTTTTTATTGGTTTGATCATTATTGCATTTACTGCATTGTCTTGTAATAATTCAGAAAAAAGATCTTCGAAGCCAGATGTGCTTGCTTCAGATATTGACTCGTCTGTAAATCCTGCGGATGATTTTTTTGATTATGCCAACGGCAAGTGGATCAAAAACAATCCCATTCCTGCTGATGAAAGTGCATGGGGTTTGTTCCAGGTTATTCCTGATGAAACATTGAGTCGTCTTCGTACTATCAATGAAGATGTTTCAAAGAAATCTCAGGCAGAAGGAACTTCGGAACAAAAGATCGGAGATTTTTGGAAAGCTGCAAATGATTCTGCAAAAATTGAAAAGTTGGGTATTCAGCCGTTGCAGCCTTATCTCGCAAAAATAGATGCTATAAATGATGCCGCTTCTTTGCAAAACACAATGGCAGAATTGGATGCAATGGGTGTTGGCGGCGCTATTGCTTTAAGTGTTGGGCAGGATGCAAAAAACAGTGCACTGGAAGTGTTGCAAATGGACCAAACAGGTTTGGGTTTGCCTGAAAGAGAATTTTATTTTAAAACAGATAGCACCTCAGTAGCTATCCGTAATGCTTATGTAAAAAATATAACCCAAATATTAACCTTAATTGGTGAAGATTCTTCCAAAGCATTTACATCAGCCAAAAATATTCTTACACTTGAAACCCAACTTGCAAAAGCGAGTAAAAAATTAGAAGACCTCCGTGATCCTTATGCAAACTATCATAAATATGCAGTGAAAGATCTGAATAAAGTTTCACCTCAAATTGATTGGAATAATTATATGAAAATTTATGGTGTAAGCAATGCAGATTCTGTTATTATAGGTCAACCCGGATATTACAGAGAAGCAGGTGCGGCATTGCATTTAACATCATTAGATACCTGGAAAGATTATTTGCGTTATCGTCTTACAAACGAATTTGCATCAGCATTGCCGGATATTTTTGGTAAAACAAATTTTGAGTTCTATAAACTTTTTTCAGGCGCGGCTGAAAGAAAACCAAGATGGAAAAGGATTATCAGTACAGAACAAAATGTAATGGGTGAATTGCTTGGGCAGATATATGTAAAAAAATATTTTGACGACAGCGCTAAAGCAAGATACTCACAGCTTGTAGAGAATATTCGTACAGCATTAAAAAACAGGATTCAAAACCTTGACTGGATGAGCGACAGTACAAAACAAAAAGCGCTTACAAAACTTGCAATGGTTAATAAAAAAGTTGGCTATCCTGATAAATGGAAAGATTTTTCTTCTTTAAAAATAACACCGGATAATTATTTTGAAAACCTTGTGCATGCAAATATTTTCTGGCATAATTACAATATTGATAAACTGGGTAAGCCTGTTGATAAAACAGAATGGGGCATGTATCCGCAAACATATAATGCATATTATGATCCTTCAAACAACGAAATTGTTTTACCTGCAGCGGCATTTATCATACCGGGTTATAGTGATTCAGAATTGGATGATGCAGTTGTATATGGTTATATGGCAGCGTCAACTATTGGTCATGAAATTACACATGGTTTTGATGATGAAGGAAGACAATATGATGGCGAAGGAAATTTAAAAGG
>JBDTLW010000199.1:0-5199 GCA_039934575.1 Parafilimonas sp.
TTGATTTTGATCCCGTAAATGTTATTACATCCTGAGATGTTACATGATCTAACAGATCACCAACACTGCCGCAGATCAATTGCAAAGCGCCTTCCGGTAAAATGTTTGAGGCGATGATTTCTCTTACCACTGCTTCGGTTAAATAACTTGTAACAGTTGCAGGTTTTACAATGGCAGGCACACCGGCAAGCCAGTTTACCGCAACTTTTTCAAGCATGCCCCATACCGGAAAATTAAAAGCATTAATATGAATAGCAACACCTTCTTTCGGCACCAAAATATGATGACCCATGAATGTATTATGCTTGCTTAAATTAATCCCTTCGCCATCAACTGCAAAAGTTTCATTGGTAAATTTTCTGCGCAATGATGCATAAGAAAATAAGTTGCCGATGCCTCCTTCAATATCAATCCAGCTATCGGCCTTTGTAGCTCCCGTCTTATAAGAAATGGAATAAAATTTTTCAAGATGATTGCGCAGATGCAAAGCCAAAGCTTTCAGCATTCTTCCTCGTTCATGAAAAGTTAGTTTGCGCAAATTAGGATTGCCAACTTTGTGCGCATAATTAATCATGCTTTTAAAATCTAATCCTTGCGCAGTAGCTGAGGTAATCGTTGCACCGGTTACAGCATCATATAATAGTTGCCCTTCACCATCACCCTGCATCCATTTGTTCTCAACAAAATTTTCAAGTTTATTCATTCAGCAATTTATGCTGCAAAACTAATAAGAGATTAATAAGTGGTTTAAAAAAGAAAAGCATTTTCTTGAGAGAATCTTAAAAAATTATCAGGCAGAATTATATTATTTTGACAGTGCCATTTTAATTATCATCATCAGCATATATAAAACAAAAAAGCCCCAACTAATTTATACATAAAATAATTGAGACTGTAGGAGGTAAATCTGTGTGTTCAAAATGTTTTGAAAGAAAGATTGTTTTCAGCATTTAATTCCATAATTTTTTTTACTTTTAAACAATGCTTTAATAATCTAAACTCATACTATACATTAAATGGTTCCAAAAATAAACACAAGTCTTATGAGAAAAATAATACTAATTGTTTTTTCATTTTATATTTTCAGCGCGAATGCTCAACATGCAACTTACCACGTAACTCGTACAAACAGCTTTAAGGGTGTAACTAAGGTGGTTGCTGGCGGATCCGGAGCTTGTGACACAGCAAATTTTCAAACTGCAATCAATAACTGGACTCCTTTAATTTATACAGTTGGGTCCGATCAGTCAAAGGGTTATATTTTCGGTGTTAGCAATCTTTATCCTGATTATAGTATTCAAAGAGACGCTAACTACTTCGATCTGTCATCAACTAATTTAAACTATATAACAGGTGGTCTAATATATTTTGCTATTGCAGGCAGTACAGAAGAATCCAGTCTGGATAAGGATGTTCTTATTGAAATTCAGGACGCACAAGGTGGAGGATATTTTGCTTCAGGTTTTTTATCACTTAGGCAAATTCAACAAGCGACTATGGCTGGAAATTTGACTGAGTTTAAATTGCTTCAAGTTGCATCACTGCCTAATTCAAAACAGATTTTTGTTGTGGTTGATCATGCTCAATTTGGATGGGGTGCCGGAAGCACTCACGATAGCCTTGCTATAGTGGCGAATGGAGATGATGAAAGTCAGGCTGCGGCTTGGCAATATGTTTATGATTATCACACATCTCAAAATTTTTGGACACCTGTTAACCAGTTTTGGAGTAATGGCAGTAATCCACTTGATGTCAATCTATGGATATTTCCATATTTGAGTAGCTCCGCTGAAGGCTGTTCAGTATTAGCGATGACAATTATTAATTTTAATGCAAGCATAACTGATGCTGGTGCCAGTTTAAGCTGGCGCACTGCTGGTGAAGTCAATAACAAAGGCTTTGAAATAGAAAGAAGTGAAGACGGGCAAAGGTTTTCAGATTTGGGGTTTGTTAATGGCAGTGGCACGTCAAATAAAATCCATAATTACAATTACAATGATCTTACTTTAAGTGGGGTAAACTCAACAACTGTTTTTTATAGACTAAAACAGATTAACCAGGATGGTGAAACAATCTACTCGAAAGTAGTACCACTAACATTAAAAGGAGGCATCACTTGTAAGTTGTATCCGAATCCAGTGAAAGATAAGCTTAGTCTTAGTCTTAATCTTAATAAGGCTTCAGTAACCACTGTTCAAATCATATCTAAAGATGGAAAAACGGTATTGAAATCAGAACAAGGAGGCCTGAGCTCAGGCAATCATCAGATTTGTATTAACGTGGCACAAATTGCGAATGGCACATATTTCATGAGGCTTACAACAAGTGATCAGATCGTTACAAAGTTATTTATAAAAGAATAGAAGGTTATGGAGATTGTATGTCAAAAAAAGCATTCATAACCCAATTATTGCACACCCGGTATTCCAATAGGCGATATTCTTATATAAGAGTTACTTAGTGTCGAAATTGTGTCGAAGTCTTAAAACCACAAAGAGCTACCTCTTTAGTAATTTCAAAATTGCAGACACCAAGTAAAACAAAAAAGTCTCAACTAATTTATAACTAAAATAATTGAGACTTTTTATTTGTGCTGTAGGGGAAGGGATCGAACCTTCACGGAGAAGTTAGCACGAACACAAAGACTGGTGGTCAACCCCGGTCGGCCTAACTGGTGTTACGTCGGCTCTATGTTCAGTTTATTCTTTTATCTCCACCCCCGAGACGAGAGGGCATGTCTGCCAAAATTTCATCACCCCACAGTATAGAAAGAACTATTTGTTTTTGCTGGTGCAATATTAAAACACAAAATATATTCAGTAGAAATATTTCAAGTTAATTTTTTAAATAATAGAAAACATTCAATAAAACATAATTTTGAATGAAAAATTTCTAATTAAACCAACTATCATGTCAGATAAATTAAATCTTGATAAACTCGATTTTCAGATCATTCAGGTAATGATGGAGAATGCAAACATTTCTTATGCTGATCTTGGCAAAAAATTATTTGTATCCGGCGGCACTATACATGTGCGCATAAAAAAATTGCAGGAACTTGGTATTGTGCGCGGTACAAAAATGCACATCAACCATAAAATACTTGGCTATGATGTGATTGCCTTCATAGGTATTTTTCTTGAAAAAAGTTCTTTGTATGATAGCGTTGCAGCGCAGTTGAAAAAGATACCTCAAATAGTTCGACTGAATTATACAACCGGAAATTATAGCATGTTTGCAGAAGTGATATGTAAAGATATTGCTCAGCTAAGATTTGTATTGCATGATGAACTGCAAAAAATAAAAGGTATTGAGCGTACAGATACTATTATTTCTTTGGAAGAAAGTTTTTCAAGAAATCTGCAAATGGATGAGTTGAGGAAGTAAGGGTCGGGAGCTTGCAAAGCGCCTGACCATTATAAAGATTTACGTTCTGATATACTGAAAGTGCCTGACTATTATTTAACTCAATAAATGATCATGGTTACAATCATTGGAATGGCAATGATTTGCTTTTCTGCAAAAACGAAAGTTTAATACATGCGCACCAATAATAAGTATAGCTGCAGGAATTAATAATAACAATTCTTCTGAAATAAAAACTTCTTTCAGAATTAAAAATGCAAGCCCGGTTAAGAAAATAATTAATGGTGATATTTTATGATGATGTTTTTTCCATCCATGATACAAAGCATAAGAACCAATAATTCCTGCAAATGCAATCATGCTGTATTCAAAAATTTTATTGTGCAGAATTTCTAATCCAAATAGCGGAAGACTTGTAAAAAATAACGGTAATACCGCACAATGTATAGCGCAGGCTAATGAAGCTGAGATGCCTAAAGTATCAAGGTTTATTTTTTTTAATGCTTTTATCATCAGAAGGCAAAAATATTCATTTGCAACAATGTTGCAAAATTAATTTCGTTAACAATTACTTGTTTCTGCATTTCATAACTTTGCATTATGAATAAAAAAGCACTTAATTATCTTCTTTTTTTTGTGGTGCTTACTGCTTTATTTCTTGTGTTTGTTTTTGCAGGAACAGATAACTGGAAAGCAAAATCACCTATTATAAGTTATGTAAAGCCATTTGCTTTTACCACAGAAAACAAGGAATCTTTTACTGAAAAAGATATGGCAGGAAAAGTGTGTGTGGTTAATTTCTTTTTCACAACCTGTAAAGGCGTTTGCCCTGTAATGAATAATAATTTAAGTAAGGTATATGCTGATTTTAAAAATGAAAAGAATTTTCTTATTGTATCGCATACCTGTGATCCGGAAACAGATTCAGCAGCTCAACTTAAACATTATGCTGATTCAATGAAAGTGGACACACATAAATGGGTTTTTCTTACAGGAAGAAAAGACAGTCTTTATTTCGCTGCAAGAAATAGTTATTTAATTGATGATCCGAATAACAATGTTGGTAATATAAACGACCAGTTTCTGCACTCGCAATTTGTTGCATTGGTTGATAAATTTGGAAATGTACGCGGACAGGTATATGATGGAATGAAACCCGATGATATTAAATTACTTGAAAAAAATATAAGTGTTTTATTGAAAGAAGATAAGCCGCCTTCAACAACTGTTACAGGCACATCATTTGTACAATAATGAAAGAAGCAATTAGTAACATATTAAAAAACAGCCAGCTTAGTATTACTGGTAACCGGCTTAAAATTTTAGAACTGTTTCAAAAAAACAGTAAAGCGCTTTCTCATGCTGACATTGAAAAATTGAGCGGTAAACATTTTGACCGCGTTACCATTTACCGCACACTGCAAACTTTTGTTGACAAAGGCATTATTCATACCATACCAACCGCAGATAATTCTATTATGTATGCTTTATGTAAAGAGGCATGCAGCGAAGGTCATCATCATGATGATCATGTACATTTTTTATGTGATGAATGCGGCACCACTTATTGTTTGGATAATGTAAATATTCCTGATGTAAATATTCCAAAAGGGTTTTTAGCGCATCAAACAAATGTATTAGTGAATGGCGTTTGCAAGAATTGCAGGTAGCCCATCTTAAATCTTTCCCGAAGGGAATGACTTTAAAGCCTCAAATAAAATAAAGGATAATAAATAATAGTGCGCTGTTCTTGCCCCTCTCTTTTGGAGAGGGGTTGGGGTGAGGTTAAAACGCATATCTTTTTTCTGCAATCATCTTATCCGCAATTCTTCT
>JBDTLW010000200.1:0-5186 GCA_039934575.1 Parafilimonas sp.
ACAGAATATTTTCCTGATAAAGAAAAGACTGAAGTATATAAAAACCGTTATGCCCGATATAAAAAACTGGGCAGATGTATTGAAGACCTGACGATGAAAAATTAATCATTAAATATTTAAATGTTACTGATGAAAAAAATTATTACAACATTATCTGTTGCGTTTATTTTTTCTGCGGCCATTGCCCAGCAATCCGTTAATATGCAGATAAACACAAAGGCAAATACCGAGAAAATAAGCAGGTTTATTTATGGACATTTTGCAGAAGATTTAGGCAATTGTATTTACGGTGGTTTTTGGGTTGATTCAAATTTAAACGTGCCAAAAAAAGATCGCATAAGATTAGATGTTGTTGATGCTTTAAAGAAAATTCATATTCCTGTTTTACGCTGGCCCGGCGGATGTTTTGCAGATCAATATCACTGGAGTGACGGCATTGGCGAACGCAGCAAAAGACCAACACGTGTAAACACAACCTGGGGCATGGTGCCGGATGATAACAGCTTTGGTACAGATGAATTTTTAGAGCTGTGCAACCTGATTGGCTGCGAGCCATACATAGCGGGAAATGTTGGTACGGGTACACCGCATGAAATGGAAGACTGGCTTGAATATTTAAATTATAATGGTAAAAGTACATTGGCTGATATGCGTCGCGCAAACGGTCATTCAACGCCTTATAATGTTTCATTTTGGGGAGTTGGAAATGAGAGCTGGGGTTGCGGCGGAAATATGACTCCTGAATTTTATTCTGATCAGTATAAACGCTATGCAGAGTTTTGCAAAAATTATCCCGGCACTTCTTTAAAAAAGATCGCAAGCGGGTCAAACGGTGATGATTATAACTGGACAGATGTATGCATGAAAAATATTCCTGCACAAAATATGTGGGGCATTTCTATGCATTATTATACCATCGCCGGCACATGGGCTGCAAAAGGTTCTGCAACAAATTTTGATGAAGCAAAATATTTCGCAGGCTTAAAAAGCTGTCTGCATATTGAAGACTTAATTAATAAGCACAGCGCTATTATGGATAAATATGATCCGCAGAAAAAAGTAGCGCTTGCAGTGGATGAATGGGGAATTTGGACTGATGTTGAACCGGGAACAAACCCTGCATTTTTATATCAGCAAAACAGTTTGCGTGATGCATTGATAGCCGCATCAACCTTAAATATTTTTAATGATCATTGTGATCGTGTAAAGCTGGCAAGTCTTGCACAAACCGTGAATGTGCTGCAATCACTTGTATTAACGGATAAAGAAAAAATGGTGCTTACACCAACGTATTATGTTTTTGATCTGTATAAATATCACCAGGATGCAACGCTGTTACCTGTTCATTTTTACAGCCCTGAATATAATTATGGAAATGATAGTATTCCTGCTGTAAATGCATCCGCTTCAAAAGACAGTAATGCTGTTATTCATATCACGTTGGTAAACATTGATCCGAAAAATAAAATATCAGTAAGTGCAAATATGAATGGTGTAAAATTTAATCAAACAACAGGTGAAGTATTAACATCAAAAAACTTTACTGATGTAAATTCGTTTGATGATCCGAATAAGGTAAAGCCTGTTGCATTTACTGATTTTAAAAATAATGATGGTATGCTATCAATTAATTTACCGCCGATGAGCGTGGTGTTGATTACATTGAAATAATGAAAAAGATTTTTAAAATAATCAATTATTTAAAACGTCATTTCGACGATAGGAGAAATCTCTATAATATTCCGAGCTTACATATTTACAGAGATGCCTCGATTCCTCGGCATGATGTGCCAAAGCTTAAGATAATTATTCCAGATAAGAATTCTTTGAGCAACGTAATGAATAATAATTTTTGAGATTAACATTAATCATTCGCTATTTATATAATTCATGAGTAAATATGACGATATAAAACAACAGGCATACAACGCAAACATGCAATTACCTGAATTGGGTTTGGTGTTGTTTACGTTTGGCAATGCAAGCGCTGCAGACAGAAATGAAAATGTATTCGCCATTAAACCAAGCGGTGTGCCTTATAAAGATTTATCGCCTGATAAAATGGTGATAGTTGATTTTGATGGAAAGATAGTTGAAGGCAATCTTCGCCCTTCATCAGATACATTAACACATGCTGTGTTGTATAAACATTTTGAAACGATTGGCGGTATTGCGCATACACATTCAACGTATGCAACTGCGTGGGCGCAAAGCCTGCGTGATATTCCGATTTATGGAACAACACATGCCGATCATACAACCTGCGATATTCCCTGTGCCGCCCCCATGAGTGATGAAATGATACAAGGAGATTATGAATATCAAACCGGTTTTCAGATCATCAATGCATTAAAAGAAAAGAAATTAAGTTATACCGATGTTGAAATGATCTTAGTTGGAAATCATGCGCCATTTACCTGGGGTAAAACGGCAGAGAAAGCGGTTTACAACAGTGCAGTTTTAGAAGAGATCGCGAAGATGGCTTTTATAACAGAAACAGTTAAAGCAGATGCATTGCGTTTAAAAGATGCGTTGATAAAAAAACATTTTGAAAGAAAGCATGGGAAGAATTCTTATTATGGACAATAACGTTTTGCCACGAAGTCACAAAGACACAAAGAATAAAAAACTTAGTGTCTTCGGGTCTTTGTGGCTGCCATTATTTCTTCTAAGTTTTATAATTTCTAATCAGGCAAATGCGCAAAATAATAACGTTGCGCAAACACCGCCTATGGGCTGGAACAGTTACAATTGTTTTGGTTCTGCGGTGCATGAAGATGAAGTAAAAGCCAATGCTGATTATATGGCGCAGCATTTAAAACAATTCGGCTGGCAGTATATTGTTGTTGATTTTTTATGGGCGTATGATAACCCGCCGGGCAGCAATATTGGTAATCCATTTCAAAAAAGATTAGAGGATGGCTCTTACATTCCCTGGCTTGCAATGGATGAATATGGAAGGCTTCAACCTAATATAAATAAATTCCCCTCAGCCTTTGCCGGCAAGGGTTTCAAGCCGTTAAGTGATTATGTACATTCACTCGGTTTAAAGTTTGGAATACATGTAATGCGCGGCATACCAAGACAGGCAGTATGGGCTAAAACAAAAGTGCTGGGCACAAATAATATTACTGCTGATATGATTGCTGATACAAATTCAATTTGTTCCTGGCTTAATCACATGTATGGTTTGGATATGAACAAAAAAGGTGCACAGGAATATCTTAATTCATTGTTGAAATTATATGCATCATGGGATATTGATTTTATTAAAGTTGATGATATTTCACGTGATTATAAAACCGCAGAAATAGAAGGATATTATAATGCAATAGCAAATTGCGGAAGACCAATCGTGTTAAGTTTATCACCTGGCGCAACACCTGTTACTGATTCATCGCATGTAAAGCAATATGCAAATATGTGGCGCATGGCTGATGATTTTTGGGATAACTGGAAAGAAATTATTGCCATGATGAATTATGCAAAACAATGGCAAGGAGTTGGCGGCGCAGGTCATTGGCCGGATTGTGATATGTTACAAATAGGAAAACTTTCAAAACGCGGACCTGTTGGAGCTGAACGTTACAGTCGCTTTACAGATGATGAATTGCGTACGCATATAACTTTCTGGTGTATCTATCAATCGCCTTTGATGATTGGCGGCAATATGCCTGAAAACCGTGCGATCGAAGACAGTTTATTAATGAACGAAGAAGTGCTGGCAGTTGATCAAAATTCAATTCATCCGCAATGTATTTATATGGATAGCATGAAAGCAATATGGATATCGCATATACCAAATAGCAAAGACATTAATGTTGCTTTATTTAATTTAAAAGATGCAACTGCGAATGTTTCATTTAATTTTTCTGATATTGGGCTGCAGTCAAAAACGATGATAAGAGACCTTTGGAAAAGAACTGATTCAGGAATATATAAAAATAAATTTCAAAAAATGATGAATGCGCATGATGCTTTGCTGCTGCGTGTTTCACCATTATAGAAAGATGATTTAAAACAAGTATTATGAAAAAAATATTTTTTGCAATGATGATTTTTATTCTGTGTGATGCTCATGCACAGAATAAAGATTATCCTATACAGGGTGTACCATTTACTCAGGTACATCTAAGTGATAATTTCTGGTTGCCGCGTATAAATATTAATAGATTAGTTACCATACCTGCTTCATTTGAGCGTTGCGAAAAAACAGGGCGTGTAAATAATTTTGTGATGGCGGCTGCACATTCAGGCAAGTTCTGCACTATCTATCCTTTTGATGATACAGATATTTATAAAACGCTTGAAGGCGCATCATATTCATTAAGTCTTTTTCCTGATGCAAAGCTTGAAGCATATATGGATTCACTTATTGGCATAGTTGCCAAAGCGCAGGAACCTGATGGATATTTATACACCGCACGAACTATTGACCCTCAGCATCCGCATTCATGGTCAGGCAGCGAGCGTTGGGTAAATGAAAGAAAATCAAGTCATGAATTATATAATGCAGGTCATTTATATGAAGCCGCTGCTGCACATTATTTAGCAACCGGCAAAAAAAATCTCTTAAACATTGCATTAAAAAATGCGGATTTAGTTTGTTCAGTTTTTGGTCCTGCCGCTAATCAGTTACATACAGCTCCGGGTCATGAAGTTGTTGAAATGGGTTTGGTGAAATTGTATCGCATCACCGGTAAAAAAGAATACCTGAATACAGCAAAATATTTTATTGAAGAAAGAGGACGCGATGTGAAGTATGACTCAACCAGTAATGATGAATGGAAGAATGGTTCGTATTGGCAGGATAATATTCCGGTAACAGCACAAACAGAAGCGGAAGGTCATGCAGTGCGTGCAGGATATTTATATTCTGCTATGGCAGATGTAGCAGCTTTAACTGGTGACACTGCTTTGCTGCATTCAGTAGATACAATTTGGCAAAATGCAGTAGGTAAAAAAATGTATATACAAGGCGGTGTTGGCGCTGTTGGAGATGGTGAACGTTTTGGTGATAATTATGAATTGCCAAATTCAACAGCATATAATGAAACCTGTGCAGCCATTGCACAAGTGTTTTGGAATGAACGCATGTTTTTTCTGCATGGCGATTCAAAATATATTGATGTGCTTGAAAAAACTTTATACAATGGTTTTATATCTGGTGTTGGTCTTGATGGTAA
>JBDTLW010000201.1:0-5168 GCA_039934575.1 Parafilimonas sp.
ATTCAAAATAAAACCATCCTGAATGCATGAAATCTGTTTTATCAAGCAATAACTGTGGCTGTGGCACATGTTGTATGGTGAATAAAAGTTTATGATCTTCATCAAGAAAACGCAGACGATAATTTTTTGTAAGTGCATCTGCTAAATATATCTGCACATACCCATCAGTATTGGTGAAAATGTGTGTTGATGGAGCCCAGCTTATATCGTTATTATAATACCGGATAAGTACGTCTGCATCGGTTAGAGAAAACAAAGTATCTCTTGTAAAATTTATAATTGAGTCGCGGAATTTTTTAAAGTCATCATAATTAAGCGTAGCAATAACAGAGTCTTCATCATGAACGGTAATAAGAAAATTTTTATCTGATGCCTGATCTTGTGTTACCTCATTTGTAAAATCTGAACCAGTTGTGATTTTTTTTGCTTTTGTAAAAAAGAAAGTACCATCAGCCAGCACATAAAATACACGATAATACATACCTGCATAGCCGGCAGTTTCATCAACATAACCATTTTGCGGAAGCTCTGGTGAGAGCGGTGCAAATATGGTTCTGAAATTTTTTACGCTATCCCATGAGCGCTGTACATTTAGCTGCACCACGCTATCGCCATAAGGATTTTGCCATTCAATTTTTACTTTGGTATCACTTGCTTTTGAAACCGATACCAGCAATTTTTGCTGTGCGTGTACAATGCCTTCGGAAATTAAAATAATTGCAATAAGCAGAAACGTTCTTTTCATTATATGCATGGGTCGCAAATATAATATGGCTGTTTTTTAGAAATTCATAAAATTTATATTGAAATACAATAATGCAATTTTGCGGCTTGTAACTTATTCTATTTTATTTTTGATGCATGAAATGAGCCATAAAATTTTTGAGGTAAATTATACCAGGCACCGATAAAAATTTTAGGATGAATTCCATGTGACCATTGAAAAAACAAAAAATATATAAATGAATAAAACCATACTTATTACTGGCGCAACATCAGGCTTTGGAAAAGCGATTGCAGAAAAATTTGCTGCTGAAAACTGGAACTGTATTATAACCGGCAGAAGAGAAGAAAAGCTGTTTGAATTAGCGGCATCATTATCATCAAAAAATATTTTACCGCTTGCATTTGATGTACGCAAAAAAGAAGATGTATTTGCCGTAATAAATAATTTAAAAGATGAATGGCGCAATATAGATGTGCTGGTAAATAATGCAGGGCTTGCCGCAGGTCGTGATCCGTTTGATGAAGCCTCACTTGATGATTGGGATACGATGATTGATACCAATGTAAAAGGCTTGCTGTATGTTTCAAAAGCAGTGATTCCATTAATGAAAGAAAATAAAAAAGGTCATATTATAAACATAGGTTCAACCGCAGCCAAAGAAGTATATAAAGAGGGCAATGTGTATTGCGCCAGTAAGTTTGCCGTAAATGCAATAAGCCAGGCGCAGCGTATAGATCTGCTGCCGTATAAAATAAAAGTTACGTGTATAAATCCCGGCGCTGCAGAAACAGAATTTTCTCTGGTACGTTTTAAAGGTGATGAACAAAAAGCAAAAGCTGTGTATGATGGTTTTGAACCTTTACATGGAGAAGATATTGCCAACGCAGTTTATTACTGTACTACTTTGCCTGAACATGTTTGCATTAATGATCTTGTAATAACCTGTACCGCTCAGGCAAATTCGTATTATACTTACAAGGAATAAGAGTTTAGCAGGATAGAAACATATTTAAATAAGTGCAAATACAGTATTTATGATAGCGTCGAAAACGCTTTTTTTAAAGGCATCTGCTTTTGCTTTCAGCAGCCCGGCCTGTGTAAGTGCAGTCATTTTTATAAGATCTTCGTTTCCTAATAAAAGCAGCTTAAAATCATCTTTGGTTATGTCGCCATCTACCAGTTGCTGTGAATATTTTTTTAAATTATCCTCTAATTGGTGCAACAAGGTTGTACCATCACTTGCAGCTTCTGCAGCCAACTTTTTAAAATTATCTTTAGCAAGTTTTATTATCTGATCTCTTAATTGATTGAATAAGTCTGTGAAATTAATTGACATAACAATTATTTTTTAGGTTATTTATTTTTACCGTTTTCAAGTTTTATTATCTGGTCCATCAGGTCACCAATCTGATCATAAATATTTTTACTCATGATGGCACTTTCTGTACCCTTCATCTTCCAGTCTTTTAAAAAATTTTTATAAAATCTTTCATCAGAGAGCAAAGTTTCATATTGTTTTGCGGATAAAGAATTTTGATCTCTGCCTTTATTATATTCATAAGCTTTTTGCAGCTCGGTATTCGCTTTATCAATATCTGGTTTTGCAATTTCATAACTCACACTGTCTGATACTAAGGCCAGATTTTGCAGGTCAACTTTTAAGGAAGTAGCTTGTGTATATGCGTATTGATCATATAACGCAATTGTAGCTTTGCATCCAAACAATACAATCAGAAAAAAGATCCCGAAGAAATATTTTTTAAGCCTTACAACTTTATTCATGGTTTAAGTTTTTAAGTTTTAAAATTATTATTTAACCCCACCACTCCAAAACCAGTTTCCTTCATCTGTAAAAAACCATTTGCTGTTACCATTTATGCTTTGCCCCTGCGTGGTAAAACCATCAAAAGCTAATTGCAGGCCTGACGCAGCCTGGGCCAAAGGTGCCATATTGCTATTGGGTTCTTTGCGCATATTTAAATTAGAAATAGTTGTTGCCTTCCCTTTCTGCAAAATTTTTACTATAGTGTTAGCATCAACAGGTTGAGGAATAGAATTTCCGGCAGCAAGTGCAATTAATTTATTAAGATCAACTTTATTGCCGGGGCAGGTTTTTACAGCATAAATCTCGTGATGACCAATTACGTGATCTCTGTCAAGCGGAATATTCCAGCGGCTGCTGATTGCCTGTATCATTTCAGCGCTTGCATTATACATAGCATCGCTCCATTCAGTTTCTTCGTTGCCTTCATGTTCAATACCCACAGTATAATAATTGGGATTTATAAAAGCTCCGCCTGAAGTTTTAATTAATTTCCATGATGGAGAACTAACCCTTCCTGCGTGCCATGCAGTATCTGTTTCTTTTACATATTGATGTACTTCACCTGCCTTGCCTATACCGTAATGCGCTGATACCTGCGAGGCAGGATTTTTAAACCAACTGTCTGTACCTGCCAGCGTACCTTCCATTATATGAATTACAATGGTTATAGGTGTAAAACCTTTTCTGCCACTGGAAAAATTAGGGCTTGATATATTTACAATATTCATAAAAATAAATTTTAACCTTGTGATGTAGTGGACGGCAAAGCAGATTCATCCTGTACCAGCAATGGCTGATCTTTTTTTGTATCAGTACTTTGCTCTTGTTTTTGCGGCGACAATTTGCTTATGTATGTGTTGAAAACACCTTCAATAAAATCTGCACCGGAATAGCCAACCGCTATAATTGTAATAATTGATTCTGTTGAGTAATCGCCATTATTACTTAGGCTTGCTCCTTTAACTATCATACCTAATGCGCCGGCAACAAAACCAATAAATATGCTAATAACCATTCGGCCAGGTTTAAATTCTTCGGGCTCTTTTCCCTGCGCCACCTTGGCTGTATTAGTATCAATAAATTTTTTTAAACCAACAGCAATGCGAATTCCTTGTCCAAGCATACCTAAAAGGCCGCCTGCAATTACACTTTGAATAATATCATTAATTGTCATAAAAAAAATTTAATGCCTACTCTAAATCCGTTTTCGGCTTACCGGTTATCAAAATAATAATACATCAAATTTATGCCTGTCGTTTGCATGCAGCAACGGTAAAACCCACATAATAACACCCGTATTTTTCTTTTCTGAAATCAATATTTAATACAAGGCGCTTTAGAATACAGAAGAGGTATTTGCAATGGAATTGGGATTTTTCAGAATGAAGGCTATGCTAACGTTAATTTCCTGTATAATATTAATTACTTTTTTTCTTTCACAAGCATTTTTGAGAAAAAAAATTTTTTGAGTTATACTTTTGACGAATGAAAGCATTGTTTACCTGCCTGTGCATTTTTGTTTTTACAGCTTACGGCTGCAATTATAGTAATTATGAAAATGCAGTTACGGCTTTAGACGGCGGCAGAGAATTTATTGATGGCTGCTTAAAAGGAGATTTTAGAAAAGCTTCTTTTTATATGATTGATGACAGCATTAATAACAGCAATCTTCTGAAAATAAAAAGAGATTATAATGCAAAAAGCGCTGAGCAAAAACATGACTATGCAACAGCATCAATTATAATAAATGAAGATGAAACTATAAACGATTCAACGCACATTATTAATTATAAAAATTCTTACGATAAAATTGCGCGGAAAGTAAAAGTGATAAACCGCAATAATAGCTGGCTTGTTGATTTTAAATATACATTCGATGGAAATTTGTAAAAAAAACGAATAAATTTTAATGATAATTAAAATCAAAGCATAACTGATGAAAACAGCTTTATTCATATTTACAGGCAGTGGTATTGGCGGTGTGTTAAGATACCTGGTTCAAAAAGGATTTGTAGATGCAGGCTATATTCATTTCCCCGCAGGCACTTTTGTTGTAAATATTCTTGGTTGTTTTCTTATAGGATTGTTTGATGCTTTGGCTGAAAAAAATAATCTTATGTCGCCAGATTTAAGACTTGCACTTACTACAGGTTTTTGCGGAGGATTTACAACATTCAGCACATTTGCAAATGAAAATATGAACCTGCTGCACAATGGAGATTACCTGTATTTTTCAACCTATATTATTCTAAGTACAATTCTTGGCATTGCCGCAGTTATGCTTGGTGCAAACTGTCTTAAATTTTTCTAATTGAAATTAGCCATGAACTAATAAACTATGAACATAAGCTACATTGTTTCTTCAAAAATATCTTCGTGAAATGAATTTGTACCTGCCTTTTAGAATCTGTATCCCAGCATTATTGCAATATTAATTTTTTCAATTTATAAACCCAACATTAGCAATAATGCCTTTTACTAAACAAAAATTATCTATTTAATTTTTCCGGGTTTTATTCCAAAAAATTGCAATCAGTAAAAATACCTTTGCTTTTTTAAGTATGGCCTTTTATTTAATCTAATCTTTGCCGCATTCAAATCTTAATTTTTAATACT
>JBDTLW010000202.1:0-5155 GCA_039934575.1 Parafilimonas sp.
ACCTTCCATAATATCAACAATTAATTTCTGGATTTGATGATTATCAATTGTTCCAGAGTGAACATTAATTTTATTTTCATCATAGCTGCAAGAAACTACCTTTTCACTATCTCCTAATACAGGAATATTAGCATTATGGGTTGCAAAAATAAATTGCATATTTCCTTTAATTTTTTTTAATTCCTTAATAACCTCATCATATATTGTTTGGTTATCCAAATCATCCTCCGGTTGATCTATTATCAGCATATTATTCTCCTCTTGCGCCAATAAAAACAGAATCAGTGCAGAAGCCCGCTGTCCCAATGAATGCTTATCTAAAGATTTACCATTATAATTAATGATAAATTTATTATTAACCTTATAGCATAAAAGCCCCTGCAAGTTTTCAGAAAATTTTCTTTTAAAATCAACCACCTGGTTTTCATTTAATATATTATCAAGTTTTGATGAGTCTTTATATATCTCTATAAAGTCATTGTATGTGTTCACAATCTCCTGATAAGATGTTGCATAAATATTCGTTCCCCTGAATGTTTGTTTCAGCTTATCAAGATATTTATTTTTTTGCCCTTTAAACAAAACTTCAATGTTTAATTTGTTTTCTGTCTGATTAATTCTGTCAACTTCAATTTCCAAAACTCTATATTCATCAAGCCATAAATTATTTATTTCTGAAAGTTTTTCTAATAATGAGCTTTGAAGTTCTTTACGCTTTTTTTCTGATTTTTCAATTTCTTTAAGTTTTAGTAAAGATGTATCAATTTGCCTATTTAGCTTTAAGAAATTATCAGGATTAATTGTGTCGGTGGCAAACTCACGCTTTATCTTCGCAAATTCTTCTTTAAGGCCATCTTTCTTTGTATTTATTTTAATCAGTATTCCTTTTACATTTTTGTGAATTGCATTTGATGCTTTTTGAATTTGTTTCAACTTATCAAATTCGATTTTTAAATCTAAAATTAATTTATAAACATCTTCGAAAATATCTTTGTTAAGTTCAGAGCCTGAAATATCATTCTGAAATAAATATTCATGATTAACAGTAAGTGAATTTAATTCATCAATATAATTAGAAATTCCATTTTCTATTTGGAAAATTTTAGAAACATCGGCATCAAACAACGTTTGTTGTTTAAGCTTTTCTTCAATACCTTTTTTCCTATATAATTCTAATTGATGTCTGGAATTTTGTATGACTGTTTCTGTTTCTTTTTTTAAAAGGGTAAGATTCTGTAATTTTTTTATTTCAATAATTACATTTTCAATCTCTCTTTTTTTTGCATCAATTTTGTTCTGCACAGGTTTTAATCTTGTTCCTATCAGTCGCTGAATTAAATCCGCTTCGAAATCAGCATCTTTATTCGATAAATCTTTTTGACCAAAATAAACGGGATGTTCAAAGCATGCCTCTAAAGAAATACCTGTTTGTAAAATACCATCTTTATAAATATCTTCTTTATGACCATAAATCTTCTCCACTCTATATTCTTCCTTATGCTTATTTATTACTGTAACAATAGATTTCCCCCCACTTTTCAGAACGTGTTCAATAAGCCCGTCTTTATAAGATGAATCAACAGCAACGTTTGATAAAGGAATTCCGAGAGTATATCTAATTATTTCTAATATTGAGGATTTACCGCTACCTCTGATTCCAATTATAGTGTTCAATTCAGAAGAAAAGTCAATCCTTGTTCTATCTAATAAGCCACCCTCAAACACTATAGACTTAACGTAACAATTTTTTATTTCAGGTTTTTCTCTCGCACGAATTCTGTTGTCGGGATCTGTAAGAGCATATTTAATGGCCTCGAAATTAAAATCTCCTATTTTCAAAAAAGATGTTCTCCCTGATCCAATGGTTTCAATGCCTCCTTGTGCATTATCTGAACCTTCAACACAAGCTAGTTTTCTTCTGCTTAAAGAAGAAATATATTGATAATTTTCAAGATTACCGCTTTTCTGAACAGCTAATACCTTATTAAAACTTTCTTGTTGAATAAATGCATCTTTTGTTCTTCCGGAAAGTACCTTGAATAAACCGTTTGTATCATCAGGATGTGCTAATACAAAAAAGTAATCATATCCAACTTGGTTAAGATATTCTACTGATTCATTTAAACCAAACTTTGAATTAGGATAAGGCGGATTAAAATAATTTGTATCAGGATAGAATGCCTGATTAAGAAATTGTGTTATATTATCTGTTTCTCCCTGATACCATTTATCGTCAAAAACAATTAAAATATGAACTCCTTCTTTCAATGAGAATTCAACGCCTGCAAAGAAACCGATACCTTCTTTTTTTGCTTTTTTTCTTAATGCTATAAATTCCCCCTTATTGAATTTATTGTGATTCGTAATAATGCCTATACCAATATTCTTATTTTTCAGTTGCTGAATGTAATCAACGATAAACTCACTATCTGTACCACTATATGGTAAAAATTCTCTATCTGATTTTGTATGCAGATGGAAGTCAGCCCGAAGCCAGGTAGCTCCATTCTCAAATACATTTATTTCATTTTCCATTATTAAATTTATATTGTTTTAAATTCAACTCCCGCATCCTTCATCTGCAAAACAGTATTTGTTTTCAATTGATCATTGCCGGCAAAGAGAATATCAAGCGTGATTACTTTTTTGGGTTGTGATTTAATAATAGCACCAATAATTTCCTGATTAATTTTTTCTAATGCAATTATTAATTCTCCATCATTAATCACATAGAAATTTTCTTTTTCTTCAATCTTATCTGTTAACGTATAACCAGCTTTCAGTATTAGCTCAAACAACATATTTTGTTTTTCGCTTCCCTGCTTTACCGGATTTGTAAAGGCATCTAACTGAGTGCTTAAATTATTTTCTGTAATTTCTTCGCTCCGCCAAATTTTAAAGTTAGATGGTGAGAGTTTAAAAACTTTGAAACCATTATCGATTTTTGGTTTACTGTTTTCAGTTGACAGTTGCAGTTCGCCTTCTTTTTTCTTTTGTTCTAGAGCATTTTCCTTTTCAATTTTTTTTATAACTCTTCGAACGCGCTCCTTACTTATATCTGAAATTGTTTTGTAACCGGCCTTAAATGCTTCGCTTTCAGAATCTGTTAATTCAGGAAGTTGAACCATTATGAAATGACGATTCCTTTTGTCTTTGTTTAATTCTAAAACAGAATGAGCAACTGATGCTGAACCAGAAAAAAAATCAAGTATTATTTCATCTTCATTTTCAATTCCAATATTCAAAAGTTGGTTAATCAACCCAGTTGGCTTTGGAAATGAAAATATTTGAGCGTTTCCAAAAAGTTCAATTATTTCATTAGTCCCATGCTGTGTATAAACGTTGTCGATAACAGAAAATGCTTTTATTTCTCTTACATTTCCATTTTCATCTTTAAGATATTGTTTAGTGTGAACTGTCCAGTTTCCATCTCTATCTTTCATGAACTCTAACTCATCATTCTTGAGAGCTTCTAAAGTTCTTTCTTTACTCCATAACCATTGTCTTTTTGGTAAAGCCACCGTTCCATCTGGTGCAGGGATAGGGAAAATTAAATTCTTTCTATCTCCCATACTTTTAGTTGCTTCCAATGGGTGAGTTCTATACCTTCCACACTTATCAAAGTGTTTATCTTTTTTCGTGTAATACCTTTCAATTGACTCCTGATTGTTAGGTATAAAAATGGGATTTAGATTGTCTTTGCTTTTAGCATAAACTAAGGCATATTCATGTAATGAAACAAGATGCTTTTCTTTTGCTCCTCCACCATATCTTTTCTTCCAAATTATGCAATCAACAAAGTTCTCTTCACCAAAAATTTCATTCATCAACAACCGAAGGTTGTGTACTTCATTGTCATCAATGTGAACGAAAATTACTCCATCATCACGCAACAAATTTTTAGCAAGAAATAAACGGGGATACATCATGCTTAACCAATTGCTGTGGTAATGCCCGCTGTCTTTACTGTTCTTGCGGAACAAACCTTCTTTCATTAAATATCCTTCTTCGTCTTTATCGCCAATGCGTTTTTCATAATCAGCTTTATTTTCTTTAAAACTGTCGGGATAAATAAAACTGTCGTTGCCCGTGTTGTAAGGCGGGTCAATTTCAATTACTTTAATTTTTCCATAATAACTTTTCTGCAAAATTTTCAGCACTTCAAGGTTTTCGCCCTCAATAAAAACATTTTGCGTTGTATCAAAATTTATGGATTCTTCCGGTTGTGGAGTTAAAGTTGCTGTTGTAGGTATTTGCAGGCATTTAAAAGCATCAGCTTTGCCGGCCCAGTTCAAAACATATCGTTCATTATTAAAATTAATATCATCGCTAAAAGTTGCTCTTAGCTTTTCCCAATCTATTTTTTCTTCAGTAAAGACATCCGGGAATAGCTCCTTTAGTTTATTAATATTGTCGCTTTGTATATTTAAAGATGCACCATCCATTTATTTATAAAAATTTGTTGTATGGCAATAAATGTAATTAATTTAATTACAAATTATACAATAGTATTTTAAATGAAATAACAATACTTAATAGCTCGCATAGAGGTTCTAAAAGTAATCAGTAAAAATCATCACTCCTTCACCACCTCCACCCACTTCCCGTTCACACCTGCATTAATCGTATTATCATACATAGCACCACAATACGTTCCGGGCAGGAAATATTTACCAAGGTATGCCGCATTCAATTGTATATAATAGGTTAGGGTTTCTTTTTCCTTAGTGCTGAAATAGGTATACACCCTGTCATCCCTGATATCCTGGTATTCATATCCTGAGGACTTAAATGCGCTTTCACCATCCTGCAGGCGGGTGTTTAAAATTTCCCAACCCGATGGAAAGATTTCCGAAAGCGCCATGCGCTCATAATTACCGCGGTTGCCAGGGTTCCTGATCGTAACTTTTGCAATAAAGTCTGTGCCCTGGGTAATCTTAGAAACATCAATGGGTTTTAAGTCGCGGGTGAGATAAGACACATTCAATCCAAGAATAGACGGATTGTTCTCCACCTGTAAATTTTCACCGGTGAGCGGTTGTCCCCGGGAAATAATTCTTACATACAAAACATTATTACCCTTATTAACAACATTTACAGTAGCCGAACCTTTACCAATATCAACGGGCATTTGCGACACATAAGAATTTGAATT
>JBDTLW010000203.1:0-5122 GCA_039934575.1 Parafilimonas sp.
ATTTTTTAGATGAAAAATTAGCGACCGCTTATGAGCAGGAACAGAAAAGTGCAACCGTTGTAAAAATTGCTTCAGGCTTATCCATATTCATTGCATGCATGGGTTTATTTGGGCTTGCTACACTAACCGTTACAAGAAGAACAAAAGAAATAGGTATAAGAAAAGTTCTTGGCGCAAATGCTATACAGTTGGTTCAATTACTTTCAAAAGATTTTATTATGCTTATTGTAATTGCGGCGCTCATTGCATTCCCGGTTGCATCGTGGGCGATGGAAACATGGCTCGCAGACTTTGCTTATCGTACAAATATCAGTTGGTGGGTTTTTGCATTATCAGGCGTTGTTTCAATTGTTATTGCATTTGTAACAATCAGTACGCAGGCAATAAGAGTCGCATCGGCAAACCCTGTGAAGAGCTTAAGAACGGAATGAAGAACGTGAGAAGTGAAAGCTGAATGAAAAACAACATCATCTTTTGTGTTTAAAATATTCCGCTATTGATAGGTCCTCGTTAAGTATATTATGCAGAGCACAAGACCTTGCGTTTGTTACTTAATTCCATATAATACATGAGAGTTGTGTTTTATTTTTTGTAACTTATAGGAAACAAGTGCAGTTGTATTTATATTCTCTTGTAACATATCATGGCAACGCAATCGCATGCTTCACACTTAGCTATGCAATGAAGACCATGCTAAGGCAGAATCTTTGCGGAGAAGAGGGAATTATATACAATATTTAATTCATGCCTTACCTGCACTATTCAAAAGTTATTTTTCTTATCTTATTGCCACCGTTTGTAGTATAGTTAAACGTGGTTACATATAGATTTCCATGCGAATCAATCGTTAAACCCTGTGGTCCGTTGAAAGATGCCTGCAGTCCAACACCATCAATATCTTCAGCATTTCCGCCGCCTGCAATAACACTCACATTGCCCTGCCTGTCAATCATCCTTATCACATTTGAAAAATGGTCTGCCAGGTAAAAATTACCAGCTGTATCTTTTGCGATTTCCCAGCCCTGGAAAGAAGGATCATTTACAGCAGGCGTAGCGCTGCCATTTGTACCAATTGCATAAACAGAAGAAGGATAAGATGCAACATACATTTGGCCACTATTATCAAAAATAATGTTGCGTGGTGTAATAAGACCGGATGTAAAAACATTTGCATTTGAGCCGTCAATATCTGTCTTTATAATAGTGCCTGTGGTGTTGTTGCTGATAAATAAATTTTGGCCATCAGGGCTTACGGCAATTCCTGCAAGCGCCATATTGTCTTCATAAATAACAGTTGCATTTCCCGATGGATCCATACGCATTACGTGTTTATTAAAATCGGTAACGTACAAATTATGGGTAGCCACATCTAAGGCAATGTTATAGGGAGAATAAAAGTTCTTACCATTCACTAAAGTGGGAATAGAAAAAGTTGAAACAGAACCATCTGAGGCTGATATTTTGCGGATTAACCTGTTGTAACAATCGGCAACATATAAATCTCCATTAACATCGGCAGTAATTCCCCAGGGACAATTAAATGATGCAGACAAGCCGTCTCCATCAGCAGTGCCCACGCTTCCGGTTCCTGCAATGGTTGTAACAATTACTGTTCTTCCATAATTAAATTCAGGGCCCTGATAAGCATAGCCATTTATATTAACTACTACCTGGCCTGAGCCCGCATTAAGCGGAACAATTGCCAGTATGCTGTCGGCAGTTACAGAAAGAACAGTTGCCGCTTTATTATTAATGGTTATTTGTACCTGAGAAATATCTGCTGAAAGATTTTTCCCCTTCACTGTTATTGTATCTCCGGCGTGTGCAGAAGATGGGAATATAGAAAAGATCACAGGCGTATTATCCGGAGGTACCGGTATTGAGTCTGATACAGGTGTAGAAGATGTATTATCTGAAATACCTTTTTGGCAAGCAGTTATGCATAGCGTACATACTGCTACAGTTAGCACAAAAAATAATCGATTTTTTCTCATAAACAGTAGTGCGTTTTATGGCAATAGCAAACATACCCTTTAATATAATGCTACCCGTTGGTGGAGTTAATTTAATTGCTTAATTTTTCTAAAATTAATTAGCCAGATTGTACATCATTTCCGCAAAAGCAGAAATCTCATTCTTTGAATGTTATATTCTAATATGATTTGTTACTTTCTTTTCTTGAAAAAAGAAAGTAACCCAAGAAATTCAAGACAAACATGATCGCTCCGCGCATTTTGTCTTGCCAACGCTTCCCTCTGTGTAACTTGCTTTATCTATTTTATTCATTTAAGAATAAAAAATATTTAGCTCCGCCAACGGGTTAAAGTAATATGTATTTGTGCTTCGATTGCCACAATGTTCCTGCCTCCGCTCATTGCTTTAATGAGACATTGCGGAGAAAGGAATGGTTTGTATTCCCCCAATCTTTTCAATAACGCTTTATTATCTTTTATGATTTTTGCTTTTTCAGTTTCACCGGCAGCAATACCGATGTAATTGAAAATAGAAGAACACCAACTGCGGCGGAAATATCCTATTTATCATTATAGGCATATCTTTGTTTACTTATACTCTGGCTGGATAGTCGCCGTTGCCGAAAGGACAACATAAATAACGCGAAGAATATCTTGCAGCCATAATTAATAATTCACTAACCTTAAATTTAATTGTATGCCGAAAAAGAACACAGAACCGAAGAAGAATAAACCTACAAAAAAGAAAAGCTCCGCACAGAAGAAAGCCGATCCAAAGAAAAAAGCACGCTAAGATCAAAATGCAGAGAGCCCGGTTAACAGCCGGGCTTTCTTTCCCGCAATGTCTCTTCGTGTTGCCCTTGTGTAATGAAGAACATTGCGGCTTTCATATACATAATGTTGTTAGGTTTATTCATGCTCTTATATTGAAGTTACGCAAATGATTCGCTTTGATACTTCAATTATCGCAATGTCCCTGCCTGCGCTCTTTGCTTTTATAAGGAGACATTGCGGAGAAAGGAAAATTAAAGGTGAGAGATTTAAAACTCCCTGTCCACCTGTTATTGCAGCAAGACTTTTGCCTCCGGTAATATCAGTTTCCTGTAAAGTTGTTGGTACAATCAGCTTCCTGTTTTGTCCAATACTTGTATCGGCGTTTGCTGCAAATGAAATTACAGCAAGGATGAATAGAAGCAGAGTTGTTTTCATATTTATGATTGTTGGTTACTAAGAAGATAATACAACCTTTTCCATCTCCCTCACCACCTTCATCGTCTCCACACTCACCGTACAAACTCTTTTCAATAAATCAATCACCTGTTCTTTATAATCTGCAAACTTATACGTGTTGAATTTTTCTGCTATGGTTGGGTCACTTGGTTTTTTTTCTTTGTATTGGTGAAGTATCCATTCTAAAGCAGAGCGATTGCCGAGTTTATATTCCCAGGCTTCTTTTGGTATGCCATGCACTTCTGTGTTTTCGTCTAATTGTATAACGCCAATATCTTTTAGTGCTTTCAGTTTTGCTTTAGGTTGTTCTTTAGCAGAAATTTCTTTTCGTTCTAAATTATATGGCTCAACCGTTTCATAGTTGATGTGCAAATCCATTAATTGTTTACCCCATGTTGCCCATTGAGAAAAGTTTTCATAAAAAGGAATGCGTGGAAATTCTCTTTTTAAATTAAGCTCATATTTTTTTCTATAAGCAGGATTATGCAACACGGAATATACATAATGAAAGATGCTTTCTTTAGTTATTGTTTGGTCTTTATAATTCCGTGTAAACTGTTGCAAACCCCAATCGGAAATGTTATCTATTCGATTGCCTTCTTTTCCGTAGCGATATAGAGGCAGACATTGAGTTTGTCCATTACCAATTTTGATTAAAGCAAAATCACAAATCAAATTAGTACCAACTGCGACAAACCTGTCACAGTTCATGTTTATTGCAATCGTTTTATTATCCCCTTTATATATTTCATCGTAATATCCTAAATCATTAATAATTCCTCTATCGTAATAAAGATATTCTTTTACAAAAGGTCTTTTTAAAGACCTGACAATACACGATTCTTTGAATTGTAATTTCTCTTTGCGAAAAAGAAAATTTTTGAGATTTCTTGACCATTTGATATCTATACCTATTTCTTCAAATGATAATTTGGAATTATATTTTTGCTCAACGTAATTATATTTTTCAAAAAAATATGTTGCTTTATCAATTAAAACTTCTTTATTAAAATCATAAACCCATTCGTCTCGAGCAGTTACAACTCCCATTGAAAAAAGCTTGAATATAGAGTTATCAATTTTTCCTGCTTTCGATTCTTTAGTAGCAACTGGTATCAAATCATTCCAATTATTATCAGTTAAGTTTATCCAATTATTGTTTCTATCTGGAGTAATATTATCGAATTCTATTTCTTCAATTCGGTTTTCGTTTAACCATTGTAGCTTTTCTTCTTTGGTCCAAAAATCATTTAATGCTATATAATTTATTTTACAAGAATGTTGTTTGATTTGTCTACTTGTCGTTTTTACTAAAAACATTATCGCGATTCCAGTTTGGATACCGAAGACATTATGTTTAGTGCCCGTAATCTTTGGATTAGCTCTTACATCACTTTTAGTATCTACGATGTATATAAAATCATACTCATCTCTTACAGTTTTTCTAAATCCATCTAAGATTCGACTCTCAATGAAAGACCTATTAGTAACTAAGGCTACAATACCATTTTCATCCAATCTATCCATTGCCCATCTATAAAATCTAGTATACATATCAAACACTTTAGTAAGATTGGTAGCGGTTGAATATTTTATAAATGTTTCTTTTATTCTGTTATCTATCTGTGGATATTTTCTATTTTGGTTATTATCATTTGCGTTTACTTGTAATGCATTGTATGGCGGATTGCCAATAATCACACTTATCTTTCTTTCATTTTGCCTTCTTATGCGCAATGCATTTTCCGCACTTACACCAAATAAATCTCCCTGCTTTCCTGCCCAGTGAAAGCCAGTATTATCAAGCGTATCTACAAAACATAAATTATCAAACTCCGCATACTCACCAGTTTTCTGTTTATAAGTATATTCAATATTAAGGTTGGCAATGTAATAAGGCAGAATGGCTACTTCGTTTG
>JBDTLW010000204.1:0-5121 GCA_039934575.1 Parafilimonas sp.
AATGAAAGCATTGGCGGCGCCATTCTATATGATGAAACCATCAGGCAGCAAACAAGCGATGGTGTGCCGATGGCTTGTGTGTTGGTAAAGGCCGGAATTATACCGGGAATAAAAGTCGACATGGGCGCTAAGCCAATGGCTGGTTTTGCAAATGAAAAAGTTACGGAAGGTTTAGATGGTTTACGTGAACGTTTATCAGCGTATAAAACAATGGGTGCACGTTTTGCCAAGTGGCGTGCTGTGATTACAATTGGCGATGACATTCCAACCACAGCATGTATTAAAGCCAATGTACATGCGCTTGCGCGATATGCAGCTTTATGCCAGGAGGCAGGCATTGTACCAATAGTTGAGCCGGAAGTATTGATGACAGGTAATCATACCATACAACGATGTTATGATGTAACAGAGAGGGTTTTGAAAATTCTTTTTTATCAATTGTATCAATTCAAAATTGATTTGGAAGGAATAATTTTAAAACCAAATATGGTAATTGCCGGAACAGAAAGCGCTAATCAAAACAGCATTGATGAAGTTGCTGAAGCAACGGTAAATTGCTTGCTCGCATCCGTCCCTGCGGCTATGCCTGCTATTGCGTTTTTATCCGGGGGACAATCGCCTGAAGATGCGGCTGCCCATTTGAATTCTATACACACAAAGTTTAAAAACCACTTGCCGTGGATCGTTACATTTTCTTTTGCAAGAGCCATTCAACAACCCGCCCTGGATATTTGGAAAGGAGATGATGCCAATGTGGAAGCAGCGCAAAAATTATTATACCAACGCGCAGCACGGGATGCAGCAGCAAGGGCGGGGAATATATAATGAATAGAAAAGAGATATCAAAAACAATTCAAAATGAAAATAATGGCATCACTATTACGCATTCACATAAATTGTTTGCGCTGCTTCTACTTGCAGCGGTCATTGTAATCGGAAAGATAATCATCATGCTATTACCTGTTCCGCTTCTTTCTGAAATTTCAACCAATGCAGACAATACAAAAATGGGTTATCTTGTTAGGTGGCGGGAGGCTTCAAAAAAGTTCCACATATTTCTTAAATCATAAGCAACGCTAAAAAAATATACAATGAGCGCAGCCTATCAGCTTAACCAGGAAGAAATCTTTAGGGCGTTTAAAACATCTGCCGGGGGTTTAAAAATGGAAGTTGTTGCTCTGCTGCAAAAAGAATTTGGAGCAAATGTTTTAACAGAAACAAAAAGGAAAAGCAAATTATCAATATTGCTTTCGCAATTCAGGGATGTGATGATTCTTATATTGATTATTGCAGCGATTATTTCATTTTTTGCAGGTGAACATACAGATGCTTATGTAATTCTTGCAATTATTTTGGTAAATGCGTGGATGGGTTATTCACAAGAATATAATGCAGAAGAGTCAATAAGAATGTTGCAAAAGATGACGTCGCAATATGCCCTAGTGCTTCGCAATAATAACCCTGTCAGGATCGAAGCACAGGAACTGGTGCCGGGCGATATGATCGTGTTGCAGGCAGGTGATCTTGTTCCTGCCGATGCCAGGTTAACAGAAGTAAATTCTTTTAAAACAGATGAGTCGTCCCTTACGGGAGAGAGTCATTCAATTGAAAAGCGAATAGTTGCAATAAATGATCATGATCTGGTTCCCGGCGATCAGCATAACATGGTTTTCAAAGGAACAACAATCAGCAGTGGTTCTGCAAAAGCTGTGGTAACTGCAATCGGAATGAATACGGAAATAGGAAAGATCGCAGGCATGATGCAAGTTGAATCACAGAAAACCCCCCTTCAAAGAAGGCTTGCGATTTTCAGTAAGCAATTAGCTGTAATCGTTATAATAATCTGCATAATTGTATTTGGTTTCGGGTTATGGCATGGCGAGCCCCCGCTAAAAATGTTTCTTATCGCACTATCTCTTGCTGTTGCTGCATTGCCTGAAGCACTGCCGGCCGTAATAACCATAGCGCTTGCGCAAGGAGCTAAAAGAATGGTAAAACAAAAAGCACTAATGAGAAAGCTGCCGGCAGTGGAAACCCTGGGCTCTGCTACGTATATCTGTACCGATAAGACGGGCACGTTAACGAAGAATATAATGACAGTAGAGAAGGTGCAGCCAGCAGATGGTAATGAATCTTTGTTAAGGTATGCAATGATATTAAATAATGAAGTAAGGTTTTCGCAAGATGGCGAAATGTTTGGCGATTCAACTGAAACCGCATTGGTAGCGTATGCTTTAAAAAATGGTTATTCAAAAACTGATGCAGACAAAGCTTTCCCCCGCATTAAAAAACTTCCTTTTGATTCCGAAAGAATGATGATGGCCACCTTTCATCAACATGGCAGCAAATGGATATTGTTCGTAAAAGGTGCTCCTGTAAAAATATTGGCAGCGCTATCAGGTAAATACAAAGAGCAGCAAAAAACATGGCTTGATTTGAACCATGAATGGGCGGCAGAAGGTTTACGGGTATTGTTCTTTGCCTGTAAGATTTTTGATCAAGTGCCAACTGAAATAAATGAGGCATTAGAAAAAGAGCTTGATTTTTTGGGTATAGCAGCAATGATAGACCCGCCAAGGGAAGAAGCGATCCAGGCAATTCGTGCATGCAAAACTGCAGGTATAAAAACAGTAATGATAACAGGCGATCAGCCGGTTACGGCCAGGGCTATTGCAGAAAGGCTGGGAATGATTGAAAAAAATTCTCAACAAGTAAAAACCGGTAGCGAGTTAAGCAGGTTAACGGAAGAAGAGTTCAATCATGAAATAAAAAATATTTCAGTGTATGCCCGCGTATCACCTGCACAAAAAATAAATTTTGTAAAAGGCTTACAAAAAAACGGGGAATTTGTAGCGATGACCGGCGATGGCGTAAATGATGCACCGGCACTGGCACAGGCAGATGTTGGTGTTGCAATGGGGATCACAGGTACGGATGTTTCTAAAGAAGCGGCAGATATGATCTTGTTGGATGATAATTTTGCAACCATTGTTAATGCAGTGCGTGAAGGCCGAAGAATCTATGACAACATTAGAAAATTTATCCTGTACATACTCTCCTGTAATCTCGGAGAAATATTAACTATATTTCTCGCGTCTGTTTTAGGATTCGGTATCCCTTTGCTTCCCATACATCTTCTATGGATTAACCTTGTTACAGATGGCCTGCCCGGAATTGCGCTTGTTGCAGAGGCGGCAGAAAAAAATATTATGCAACGGCCTCCAAGATCACCGCAGGAAAATTTATTCGCAGATGGATTGATTCCTAAAATTGTTATCACAGGGTTATTAATAACAGCCGCCTCAATATTTATTCAATGGTGGGCGATAAAGCAAGGATATGATATAAAAACACAAGAAACAATGGTTTTTCTAACCCTGTGTTTTGCGCAGTTAGCCAATGCACTTTCTGTACGATCAGCTTACCAATCCGTCTTTACACTTAAGCTGTTTGATAATCCCAGATTGGAGATTGCCATTATGTTTACAATTGCTTTGCTGATGCTGATTGTGTATATACCTTTTTTGCAAACTGTTTTTAAGATTACTTACTTGGGTTGGAATGCTATAACAATTATCTTAATTGTTACGCTGGTTTGCTTTCTTGCTATTGAGTTGTCAAAATATCTCATTAAACATTATTTACTATCCGGCAAAAAATATTAATTATGAAGAATATACTTGTTACCACCGATTTTTCTGAGAAATCCAAAGCAGGTTTACGCTTTGCCATACAGCTGGCTTCACAGCATACATGTAACCTCACTTTTTTTCACGCTTACCATCTGTTGATTCCTGCTTCATTAGATCATGCAAAGATTGAAACTTACCAAAAGGCTGAGGCAAAAAAAATTCAGATCACACTTAATCTTTTTGTTGAAAAAATATATAGCGGAATGAACATAGTGGCTGCGCATAGAAAATGTATTATAAAAAACACAGTTCTGCCGCAAAGCAGCATTATTGAATATGCTGCCAAAAATCATTTCGATTTTATTTGCATCAGCACAAGAGGAGCAGGAAAGCTGGAAAGATTTTTTGGTACAAATACTGCAAATATTATTAGCTATTCGGCAGTGCCGGTAATTGCAGTGCCTTATAATTACAAATCGAAAACAATCACCAGTATCTTATATGCCTCAGACCTTGTTAATTTGGAAAGGGAATTGAAAAAAGTAGTTGGTTTTGCAAAACCCTTAAAAGCTAAAGTTGAGTTGCTTCATTTTACTTCCCCATTGGAAAAAATGTTTGATCTTAAAACGGTTGAGATGGTTGTTAAAAAGCTTTCGAAATATAACATCAAGCTAAATATTAAAAATTCAAACTTTATGCAGGGTTTGTTGTCAAAAATAGAAGCTGCCATAACGAAAACAAAACCTTCAATGATAATTATGTTTACCGAGCAAAACAGAACATTGTTTCAAAAATTATTTTTTTCAAGTAATTCCGCCGCGTATAGCTATCATCCCAAAATACCTTTATTGGTTTTTAATAAATCATAAGATGTTAGAAAAAGAAATCAAAAATTAAATAACTCAATTATGCCTGCAAATAATTTCAACATAAAAGGTTTAACTGAAGCGCAGGTAATTGATGCCAGGAAAAAATATGGATACAATCAATTAAACTATAAAAAAGAAAACAGCTTTTTTGATGCCATCAAAAGTTTGGCGAAAGAGCCAATGGTGATTTTATTATTGGTCGCATCTTCAATTTATTTCATCAGCGGAAAAACAGGCGATGGTATTTTTCTCGCTTCTGCAATAGTATTAGTGTCAACTATTTCTTTATACCAGGATTCGCGAAGCCGCAATGCACTGGAAAAATTAAAAGGATTTACACAACCCATTTGTAAAGTGATAAGAGATGGTGAAGTGAGAGAAATAAAAAGTGAAGATTTGGTAGTTGGTGATAGTATGATGGTGGAAGAAGGAACTTCTGTTTCAGCCGATGCAAGCATTGTTCACTCCAACGATTTTTCTGTAAACGAATCTATTCTCACCGGCGAATCTTTATCGGTTTATAAAGACCAGGAAAAAGAAGATCATTTCATTTATTCCGGAACAACTGTTGCCGGCGGATTGGCTATTGCAACCATCACAGCTATTGGCAACGAAACCAC
>JBDTLW010000205.1:0-5117 GCA_039934575.1 Parafilimonas sp.
AGAAACCAGAGAGCAGATAGTACAAAGGCTTACAACAACGGCAAGCTCATATCCAGCCAAAAATAAAAATTTTGGTTATGGAAAACTGAATGCACTGGCGGCAATAAATCAATAAAATTATAAAAGCAGGTGTAATTTTTTTAATTCCTGAAAACACAAAAAGCGTTTCAAAAAAGAACGCTTTTTGTGTATATAGAGATCAGTTTGGTTAATTTATTCCTGTGGCTTAGGTCTTGTATCAGGTCTGGGTTCAGGTTTAGGCATTAATGCTTTACGACTTAATTTAAACTTGCCCGTACGAGCATCCAAACCAATCAATTTCACCTTTACCATGTCACCCTCGTTCAATACACCTTCCATGGTTTCCAGGCGTTTCCAGCTTACTTCACTAATGTGCAGTAAGCCCTCTTTCCTTGGCAAAAATTCAACAAAAGCTCCATAAGGCTGAATGCTTTTTACTTTGGCTTCATACACTTCACCAACCTGCGGAACGGCTACAATTCCTTTAATCCATTTCACTGCGCTTTCAACACTTTCTTTACTGGTTGAAAATATTTTTACTTCACCAAAATTGCCAACTTCTTCTATGTTAATTGTGGCGCCGGTCTCTTTCTGAATTTCCTGTATCACTTTTCCGCCAGGTCCTATCACCGCACCAATAAATTCTTTTTCAATAATAAGCTTCTCCATGCGCGGTGCATGTGGTTTCACTTCTGATCTTGCTGCTTCAATTGCTGCATACATAGATTCTAAAATATACAGTCTTCCTTTGCGTGCCTGCTCTAAAGCTTCACGCATTACATCCATACTCAAACCATCAATTTTAATATCCATTTGCACACCGCAAATACCATCACGTGTTCCGGTAACTTTAAAATCCATATCACCTAAATGATCTTCATCGCCTAAAATATCGGTAAGAATTGCATACTTATCGTCACTTGTAATTAAACCCATCGCAACACCGCTTACATGTTTTGGGATAGGAACTCCTGCATCCATTAATGCGATTGAACCTGCACAAACAGTAGCCATTGAAGAGGAACCATTACTTTCTAAAATATCACTTACAATACGTACCGTGTATGGATAGTCATCGCCGGGCATTACCTGTTTCAAACTGCGCATAGCAAGATTGCCATGACCAACTTCTCTTCTGCCGGGACCGCGCATCATTTTTACTTCACCGGTAGAAAAAGGAGGAAAATTATAATGTAAAATAAAATTGCTGTAAACACTTGTGGCTGCACTTTCAACAAGTAATTCATCTAATGGTGTACCTAATGTAACCGTAGTTAAAGATTGTGTTTCACCTCTTGTAAATAATGCTGAGCCATGCGGAGAAGGCAATACATCTGCCTCCATATTAAGCTGCCTTATTTCGTCTAGCTTCCTGCCATCCAAACGCTTGCGGTCATTCAGCATCATATTACGTACTACTTCCCATTGCAGGTCATCATAATACTTTTTTGCAAGCTTGATGTCGCCGTCTGCTGCTTCTTCACCCAATGATAAAATCAATTCGTCTTTTATCAGTTTAAATGCATCACTTCTTTCAGATTTGGCTGTGCCACCCGATGCAACCTGATATAAACGTTCTTTACAAAAAGCATTTACTTTTTCTCTCAGCTCTTCATTTTGTTCAGGCTTTGCATATTCGCGTTTAGAAGTTGAGCCAACTTTATCACGCAATTCTTGCTGCGCTTTTATTTGCACACGAATGGCATCATGTGCAAGCTGCAGTGCATTTACAAGATCTTCTTCACTGCATTCCTTGCTTTCGCCTTCTACCATCATCAAATTCTTTTCTGTAGCGGCAATCATAAAATCCATATCTGCTTTTGCAAGTTGAGAACGGCTTGGATTAATTACCATTTCTCCATCTATTCTTGCCGCACGCACTTCAGAAATAATTTCTTTGATCGGAATATCAGATACCGCTAATGCTGCACTTGCAGCAAGGCAAGCCAATGCATCAGGTACAACTTCTGCGTCAGATGAAACAAGTGTAATTAACACCTGCACATCGCAAAAATAATCTTCAGGAAAGAGCGGGCGAAGTGCGCGGTCAATTAAACGGCTGGTAAGAATTTCATAATCATTTAACCTTCCTTCACGTTTAAAAAATGAACCAGGAATTCTGCCTGCTGAAGCAAATTTTTCGTTATAATCTACTGAAAGAGGAAACCAGTCCTGACCTGTTTTTGGCTCTTTTGAAGCCACAACAGTAGCAAGCATAATAGAGTTGCCCTGCCGTACTGTAACAGCGCCATCAGCCTGGCGGGCCAGTCGTCCTGTTTCTATAAAAACTTCCTGCCCATCAGGCAACTTGAAGCTTACTTGTATTGGTTGAGATAGCATAAATTAAAAAATTAAAAATTAGAAAAGAATCAGGCAGCGTTAAATACTTAGCATCAGATTTAACCTGTGCAATTACCAACTGTGTTCAAAATAATTTATCTGAATAAGTTTCTTCAAAAAAATAATCCCAACCATACATTCAGTTGGGATTGCCTTATTCATGTATAATTATTTTCTGAGACCGAGCTTTTCAATTAAAGCGCGGTAACCCTGCAGGTTATGCTTTTGAAGATAAGAGAGCAAACTTCTACGCTGACCCACCATGTGCATTAAGCCGTTGTGTGTGTCAAAATCTTTTTTGTTGCTCTGTAAATGTTTGGAGATACTTGTAATACGTTCCGTTAACAAAGCTATCTGCGCTTCAATGGAACCCGTATTTTCAGCTTTACCGCCAAATTCAGTAAAAATGTTGGTTTTTTTTTCTGTAGTTAAATAAGACATCTAAAATTAATTTAATTGCATCCAGGTTTGTTTCTTTTTATTAAGGCGACAAAAGTAAAATAAAAAACTCAATTATATTTTATTTGTAAGCTAAACAAATATTTTGAAGATTTAATAAAAATTGTGGCTTCAAATTAAGGTTTAAAAAATGCTTAGTTAACGGAATTAGTTATATCAATAATTTTTGCCAGCGTATCAGGCACTTTAATTGAGGCAAGTGGCAATGTTTGCGCTATCGGCCATACAAAATTTGCGTTTATTATTTTAGAGGCTTTAGTATAGTTTTTATCAGGGTAATAATTAAAAAAGCAACTTCCGTCTTTTATACAATTAATTATTTTAATTACTTCAGATGCCGGAACAGCAGGACACCCATAACTGCGTCCCATCATAGTGCCATCAGAAGCACGTTCTGCATTTACATAATCGCTTCCATGCATTACAATAGCCCGTGATCTTACATTATTGTTAAACCCATATTCCATACCATCAAGACGCATACTATAACCATTATCGCCCAAATAGGTTTCGGCAGTGCGCATAAAGCCTAAAGAACTCTTATGAGAATCAGTGCTGTTTGAAAAACTGTTAGCATATTCATTTCCTGAATTTCTGCCATGTGACACATACGTATTGAAAAGAATTTTTCCCTGGTTTAAATCTAATACATATAATCTTTTTTTACTGCTGCATTGGGTGTAATCACAAATTGTTAAAATACCTTGCTTATTTAATTTATTTTGAGAAAGCATATACTCATATCCTTTGCAGGCTGTAAAAAATACTGAACGTGATAAACCACTTTCATCCAAATTCATAGTTGAATATAAAGAATCAATCCAATAATTCACTTCAGCAGATTTATCAGTGCCGAGAGTGGCAATGCGGGTATTTGTATTTGAAAATGCGGAGCCAGAATTTTTCGTTTTTCCCGCCATCATAGAGGTGAACACAACAATTGAAATCAAACAGCAAAATATTAATTTCTTCATCGGATTTATAAGTTGATTAATAAATGGATAATTGGACAAAATTTTATAACAGGAAATCCTGTTTTTTATTGTGGAGTGCAAATATAAAACAGGTGAAAAAAAATTCTTGTAATGAATTGTTAGAATGTATGTAATAAAAACAAAAAAAATCTGTAAAGTAAATTCTACAAGAAGTATTATGCTTAGGAATGATAAACTATAATTTCTTTATTTATTATAAAGGCGAGTGTGATACTCCCGGAAATCACTTTGGATTACTTGTGAAAATTAACATCATTGAAACACCAAACTTAGACAGTTTTAGATTGCTGGTTTAAAGTTTCCCAGAGTGAATCTTTTAGTTCAATTAATCCGTGCTGCAAAACCGAAGAAATAAATATATGCGGAACATCAGACGGAAGCTCATTTTCAATTTCAATCTTTAATTCCTCATCAAGCATATCAGCTTTACTGATAGCTATTAAAAAATCTTTTTGCAGCATATCAGGATTAAATTCTTTTAATTCAGACAATAAAATCTCAAATTCTTTTTTATGATCTTTACTATCTGCCGGAATTAAAAACAACAATATGGCATTACGTTCAATATGCCGCAAAAACCTATGCCCTAATCCTTTTCCCTCTGCTGCACCTTCAATTATACCGGGTAAATCTGCTATGCAAAAAGATTTTCCATCTCTGTACTCAACAATACCAAGTTGTGGCGTAAGTGTGGTAAATGCATAGTCTGCAATTTTGGGTTTAGCAGCAGTGAGCACAGAAAGCAATGTGGATTTACCGGCATTAGGAAATCCAACCAATCCTACATCTGCCAGTACTTTTAATTCGAGTGTTTTCCATGCTTCAATACCCGGTTCACCCGGTTGCGCATATTCTGGTGCCTGATTGGTTGCTGTAGCAAAATTGGCATTTCCCAATCCGCCTCTGCCGCCAGGCAGCCAAATAACTTCTTTCCCATCCTCTAAAATTTCTGCTTCAAGCTTGCCTGTTTCTTCATCTCTTGCAATTGTACCAAGGGGCACTTCAATAATAATATTATCGCCTTCAGCACCGCTTCTGTTATTCTTATCTCCGCCGTCGCCATTTGGTGCAATTACATTTTTATAATATCTGAGATGAAGCAACGTCCATAATTGCGCATTACCTCTAAGAATAATATGCCCGCCTCTTCCTCCATTTCCTCCATCAGGCCCTGCTTTGGGGTTGAACTTTGTACGCATAAAATGCCTGCTGCCAGCGCCACCGTGTCCGCTTCTGCAAAAAATTCTTATATAATCTATAAAGCTGGATTTTTCCATTGTATTCAAAACTACTGCGCAATAT
>JBDTLW010000206.1:0-5113 GCA_039934575.1 Parafilimonas sp.
GGAGTTTGTAAAAATTGATTTTTCTTTTAGTTTGATAAAGTTTTTATTTCGTCAAGTTGACTATAACAAATAGTGTCATTTGCAATTGGAAGTTTATTCCCAACCTTTCCATACAGTTCACCTGTATCATGTTTAACATCATAAGAAACAATTTGAACTGTTGAGGCTTTATTAAAAGGGTAAAAATTTAATCGCTGTATTGAACTATACCTATTTCGATGTATACAATTATGATTTTCTTCTTCAATTTTAGCTTGATGCTTTGTCAAAGGTTTTGGTGGTTTTGTCGGCGGTTCATCCACTACTAATTGTGCAAATGAAGAAAAGCAAAAACTTAAAAATAAAATTGCTAATAAGTGTTTAAGCATAAAATTTTAGTGTCAAAGTACATTGCTACCAACAAATGAATATAAAGATATTTTTAAAAATTTCTAATTGTTCATCCGTGTTTATCTGTGAGCGATTGATACATATTATTTATAACTCGCCGGATCTAAAGCTTTAGGACTCCATGCTTCAAAAAATTCCGCGATCTTATCTGCACTATACCCTTTGCCTTCTTCAAGATATTCTGAGTTTTGTGTATGAATGCGGTTGCCTTTATCATCAAGAATTATAAAAACAGGAAAGCCAAAACGCTGCGGGTAACCATATTTTGCAAAGACTTTTTCATTCATGTTTTCTTCACTGTAATTCAAATGATAAAATACAAAATCTGCATGCACAATTGAATCAAGTTTTGGATTATTTGCCACTGCAAGACTAAAACGTTTACACCAAATACACCAGTTGCCGCCGCCCTGCATTAATACAAACTTATGTTCTGCTTTTGCTTTTTTAACTGCAGCAGCAATATCTTTTTCAGCATTTGCAGTTGGATTATATAAATGTGCTGTATCCCTGCTTTGCGCATTAACAGCAGTGCATACAAAAAAACAAATTGCGCAAAATAAAATCTTCATTGTATTAAAATTAATTCTTGTAAATCTATTTATATACATCATCATTCAAACAAAATTAACTTTACAAAAATAACAGTTATGGACTTTAATAAACTGCTCACCGTTACGTTTACCTTATTTGCTGTTATTGACATTATTGGCTCTATTCCCATACTTATATCTCTAAAAAATAAAAACGGCAAAATCAATTCATTAAAAGTTACTCTGGTTTGCGGTATTTTGATGATATTATTTTTATATGCCGGTGAACCACTATTGAAAGTGTTAAGCCTTGATGTGCATTCTTTTGCTGTTGGCGGTTCTATCGTTATGTTTTTGCTTGGATTAGAAATGGTTTTAGGCCTTGAGATTTTTAAAGAAGATGCAAGCGCTACGGGCACGCTTGTACCTATTGCATTTCCTATTATTGCCGGCAGCGGAACGCTTACAACAATTATGTCGCTTAAAGCAAATTTTAGTCAGCAATATATTATGTTTGGCATTTTAATAAACCTTGTTATAATTTTTGTGGCGTTGCATTTATTGGGCTGGCTTGAAAAAATTTTAGGCAAAGCAGGTTTAATTGCTGTGCGTAAATTTTTCGGTATAATACTTCTTGCTATTGCCGTAAAGATTTTCGGAACAAACCTTGCTGCATTTGGAAAATAATTATAGGTTTCTGGTTACAAGTTTCGGGTTGCTTACTTTCGCATTTTTAAAATAATTGGTCTCGTAGTACAATGGATAGTATAAGGGTCTCCGAAGCCTTTGATTCAGGTTCGATTCCTGACGAGACCACCCATAGCCATGAAACCCAATCTGCATACGGATTTCATATTGTAGGCTAAAAATTATTATACAGCCGCAACACTTGCTTTAGCTTCTTTCTTAATTAAGAAAAGAAAAGAAGACCTTGCTAAAAACCATAGCGCGAGAATAGCGCCATAGCTTCCACTGCGCTCAATAAATTCAAAAAACTCCCAATGCGGATAAAAAAGTTCGCTGCTCATTTTCCATACAAAAAGTATAAGTAGTACAGAAGATAAAGGACGAATTAATACAGAAAATGCAGCGAGTATTTCAAATGAACCAACTATATGTGCAACATTTGCGGAATTAGAAAAACCAAGCGCTTTATATTGATCAAGTATGGATTGCTTTTCAATTAAATTAAGCCATCCATGCCCAATAAAGAGAAGAAGAACAACAACCCTTAAACATATTGATACGCGCTTTATTATTACTGCTCTTGTTTGTATGTTTTCAATTTTTATTGGTTTAAGCCAATGCTTAAAATTTCTTTCGCCTGTGTATGTCAGCAGCAATAAAGCAAGCGGCGCTCCATAGTTGCCGGCGCGTTCTATAAACTCTGCAAAAGGCTCTCCTGATAAAGGGCGCAGAAATGCCGTTATTGTTCCCCATACAATAAGCCATCCAACTACAATGCGCAAAGGATAAAGAAGAATTAAAATACCCATGCATATATCAACTATGCCAACGTAGGGCATTAATGAAAAAGCTGTATCATGACCAATACCAAACACAGCAAAATAATTACACCAAACTTCTTTTGTTATAATACCAAAACTTCCATGACCAATAAAACACAGGGCACTTACAATACGCAAGGCATAATAAATCTTCTTCTCAGTTTCTTTTTGCATGATCAAAAGAAAGTTTTATAAACTAATTTGATTTTGCAGTTTCTTTTTTTGGAGCCATTAATTTATCCATCACCAGGTTACCTATTTCTACACCTTGTTTTCTGCCTTCTGTAATTGCTCTGAAATAATGTATGCCTCCATAAAAACGACTCAAAGAAACTTCCCATGCAGCATCGTTTAGAGAATTAAAATGCCTGTCAGGCCAGCTCCAGTCACGTTCAGATGAATCAATAAATGAAACATTATCCCCATACATTCTTGTAAGAAATTGTGCGGCGCCTGCAGATATTACAGAGTGTGCGCTGATATATTCTGGAAAAGGAGGCGTTTGCAAAAATGGTTTCCAGTTCGGATCCATATACATATTGATGTATGTTTCAGGGCGTATCATATCATAATGATATTTGCACCACCAACATGCAATAAATCCATCAAACATAGCAATAGAAGAACCGGTATAGGCATACACTGTTTGATATATATCAGCGTTTTTATCTTTGGTAACGGTGCCAATAATTTCCATCCAATGACCGGGAGGTGTCATCGCTTTAGTTGCAAACATTACATGGCCTTCCTGGTGCATTTTAAATGAATTACAATCCCAAAAATTTGCAATCCATTGCCTGTTTTTATCTAATGCATTTATCGTATCATATACCTGCATTGCCATTTTATAAAATTCGCTTGTTGAATCTTTGCTAAAAGGCGGCGGAGGAACAATAGGAAATGTATTTGGAGAATCTAATGCGAGTGTACGTATTGTCATCCATTTAGGTTCAACAGCATCAAAATATCCTGGCGGTGTAGGCGACCAATGACCGTCTAATCCTGTTACGGAAAATTTTGCACCTCGTGTTTTACCATAATTATCTTTCTTGCTCCAAACAGTAATTGCATCAGCTACCTGGTTGCCATAACTTACAGAACTGTCAAACATTTCTTTGGTCATGTTGGTATTTTTTGCAAGTGTTTTTATTGAATCTATTAAAGCATCCATCCTGTTTTCAGAAAAGGTTAGGTCACGGCCGATTTTTGTCATAGCAATTAATGATGCAAAGGGAAAATCAACTTTATCAGGTTTAGCAGGCGAAGGAATATTGCTGAGGTCTTTTATTTTGCCTTCAAGTGAAGAATAATGACTTCCTTCTTTTGAAAGTACTTCATACGCAGCAAGATTTGAATATGCAAATACTCTTGAAGCAACGGGTGGTGTGAATATGTCATAAATAACTACATAGTTCAACTCATGAATTGCATTGCGATAGAGGTTAGGATCATGCATCACAGTTTTATAATCTTTTTTATTACAGGAAGTGATTGAAGCAATCATCAGTACCATCAATCCAAAAAAAGTTATTCTTTTCATTTTCATTTTTTTTATGTTTTAAAAATTACCCTGTTAAGAATAACAAGGTCTATGCTTGTTTATATTTAAAGTTTTATTACAATGCCAACATTAATTACATAATCAGCAAATGCTGCATCACCTTGTGAATACACACCTGTAAGCTCTGTTTTATTTTTATCAGGAACACTTTGCGTACGGTTTCTAACCAACGCAACAGGAACGTAAGCATAAGCAGTCCATTTTTTAAAGCTGTACGAAACACCTTGTTCTTCAGAAATAATATAACCGGGTCTTCTGAAACCCTGGCTGCCACCGATAAGGTCATGCACAGGCAAACATTCATCTCTGAAACCTGCAGATGCCATAAAGTTGCCAAAATTAAGATTAACACCAGCTCTTATTAAGTATTGGTCAGGTACGCTCATTACATCACTGCCAATTTGCATAGTTTGTGTGCTCGGTATTCCGCCGCGTGCAGTAGAAACGCCATTCTGCTCTCTTGGATTAATCAGGTAATAAAAGTTTCCATATAATCCAACTGTATGCGAGAAATTATAAAATGTATTTGCTTCAACTGTAAACCCTGTGCCGCCATCACCCAATTGTATTGATTGATCAACGGGTCCGAGTTGTGTTGTTGAATCTGAAGTATGGAATTTATCCTGGTATTTATAATCACCGGTAGGAAATTTAATACCTAATCCAAGTTGTAAATTAAAATGCTCAGATGTTGAAGGATCGAACATCCATCTGTATGCACTCAAACGAATATCGCCAACACCAAATGAATGCGTAACGTAACGATTTTTTCTGTCATGTTCATACAAAGAAGAACGGCTGTTTGCAAGCACAGGCACATCAAGCAACAAGCTCCATCTTTTAGATAATTCATGTGTTAGAACTATATCCATAGTATGGGAATGATTGATTACGTTAGAACCTGTATCAACCCTTAATTTTTGCTCATCTTTTCCAACAAAATGTTTGTATGATTTATATGTACGATAATTTAAACTTAACTGCCATTTGCTTGCCTGAGATATTGAATCAGGCATGTGCATAGAACATGTTACGCCTGTACTGCGAATGGCTACACAACCTTGTGCTGATATTTTATTATTAAAAAAATGTAGCACCAGTAAAACAAGAATAAATATACT
>JBDTLW010000207.1:0-5113 GCA_039934575.1 Parafilimonas sp.
TATTAAAACTTTGCTTAAAGGAATTTATTATTTGGTTGTTACCAACAATAAGGATAAATATTCTATCTCTGTTATTATATAATTAATAAACCTGCGTTGTTGTTGGTCGCCGACCAACAACGGAGTCAGATTATTTTTAAGGAAAACATTATCTTGCAATAAATTCATGTATAACTGCTTTCCCTAAACAATGCGTATTAGGTTTATTATAATATTTATTCTTATTTTAATTTGTGTTTTATTTTTTAAAACATCCTTTGGTCAGCCAGTTATAAAATCTTTTACACCTGCTTCAGGTCCGGTTGGATCTTCAGTAACAATCACAGGGTCAGGGTTCAGCACTACTCCTGCAAATAATATTGTATCGTTTGGAGCAGTAAATGCTACCGTAAACTCATCTACAAGTACAATCTTATCTGTTACAGTTCCTGCAGGATCAAATTATGAACTTATTACAGTGCTAACACAAAATTTGATTGCATACTCTGATAAGCCCTTCATAGTTACCTTTCCTGGTGCAGGCAAAGTTTTTCCACCAGATTTATTTACGACACGCAAAAATTTTGTTGCAGGAAAACAACCACCTGGGAATATAGAATACGGAGGTAATTTTTTTATTAATGATTTGAATGGAGATGGAAAAACAGATATGATTTCTACAGCTCCCAACTCTTCTAAGTTTAGTGTTTCAATCTTTAAAAATATTAGCAGCCAGGGAAATTTAAGTTTTGCCGTCAGAAAAGATATTGATTCATCATCTGATCCCATAAGTTTATCTTATGGGGATTTGAATAGAGATGGCAAACAGGATATTATTCTTAATTACAAGAGTCCAAATTCAATTTCGGTCTTAATAAATAAAAGCAATCCGGATAGTATAATTTTTGCACCAAAGACAGACATAAATGTTTCTGAAAATCCGGGAGGTATTTTAATATATGATATAGATGGCGATGGTAAAGTAGATATTGCAGGTATGAGCGGGTATAACTATAGTACAGCACATGTTTGTATATTAAGAAATATAAGTTCAGGTAATATTCTGTCTTTTGCTTCAGGAATAGATTTTAAAACAGACTCTTACGGATCAATGAGAATTAATGATATGGATGGTGATGGTAAACCTGATATCATAATTTTATCTTCCGTATATTCCGAGGATTACGTGTATGTACTAAGAAATGAAAGTACTCCTGGAAATATTTCATTTGGCAAAGAATTAAAATTTAAAACATCTCATGGTTCTTCAGATATTAAAATTGGTGATTTGGATGGTGATGACAAACCTGATATAGCTCTTGCAGATAATCAGAATGGAACTTTTTCGATTTTACGTAATACAAGTACTAATGGTTTAATATCATTCGACAAAGTGAAAAATTTTCCGGTTGGCAGGCTTCCGCAGGGCATAGCTATTGGAGATATTGATGGTGATGGTAAGCCAGATATAACAGTTACAAATAATAATGGTACCGGCAGAACGGCATCTTTATATAAAAACCTAAGCTCACCAGGTTCACTAAAGTTTGCTGACCAGGTAGAATTTTTTACATCGCAGGCACCTGCCAAAGTTTACGCTGCAGATCTGGATGGGGACGGGAAACCGGAAATAGCAACTATGCAAGACGTTCTTTCTATTTGTGTTTTACTAAGATGCACTCCTGTCGAAATATATAATCAACCATTTGATACTACAGTATGCTCAGGTGCCAAAGCTTATTTTACAATTAAAACAAGTAATAAAATTGCTTACCAGTGGCAGGTAAATAATGGAAAAGATTGGGTTGATCTGATTAATGATGATGTTTATTCAGGTGCAACAAGTGATACATTAAATATAAAAAATAGCAGCGATCAAATGAATGGTTACCAGTTTCGTTGCTCTTTTGTAAATGAATGCGGGGCAACACTTTACTCTGAATATGTAAAACTATTTGTGACTATTCCTTCGCCGCCATCATTGCAGATCAACACTCAAAATACTACTGTATGCAAAGGGCAGCCTGTTACCTTTACGGCGATGCCGGTAAATGGTGGTTCAAATCCTTTATATCAATGGCAAAAAAATAATATCAACGTAGGTACCAATGCAAACATTTATAAGGATAATGCGCTTAAAAATGGGGATATAATTAGCTGTACATTAATTTCAAATGCTTCGTGTCTTAGCAGTAACACGGCAAGCAGTAACAGCATTTTAATGAATGTTACAGACCAGATAATTCCCCAGGTCTCTATTTTATCTTCTGATAATAATGTTTGTTTTAAAACACCTGTTTCTTTTACTGCACAAACATTAAACGCCGGAAACGCACCATCATATCAGTGGACTAAAAACGGTATTACTGTTGGTGAAAATGATTCGGTTTATACCGATAGTACTTTAAATAATGGCGATACAGTTAAATGCCTAATTACATCTGATTTAAATTGCGGTATTTCTGAAGCCATCAGCAATGAAATTGTTATTACAATAAAGCCACTTATAAAGCCAACCCTTTCAATAATATCTTCAGAAAATAATATATGTCCCGGTAAAACCGTGAACTTTTCCGCTGCTGCTTCCAATACAGATCTAATAGAACTCTATGCCTGGACAAAAAATGGAATTGATATGGGAAACAATTCTGCTTTTTATAATGACAGCAATATAAATGAAGGCGATAATATTAGCTGCCTGATTAATTTAAAGCCTGAAGAATGTTTAGTCTCGAACATAGTTGCAAGCAATATTATTACGATGCATTTACTTCAAAATCTTCCCGGCCCATTAGATCTTGGGGAAGACAAAACACTATGTTCCGGAGCAACCATTTTAATAAATGCGCCTGAAGTATATATATCTTATTTATGGCAGGATGGTTCAACAAATCACACTCTTTTGGTAACACAGCCGGGATTGTATAATTTAAAAGTTACAGATGCCTGTAATCGCCTTTCTTCAGATACTATACTTATAACATTAAAAAATTCACCTTCTAAATTTTTACCTCCTGATACTGTCGTGTGTTCTTATGAACCAATTGTTTTAAATGCCAACCAGGATTACATAAGTTATTTATGGAATAATGGTTCAACAACTTCCTCAATTATAATAAATAATCCTGGTAATTATTGGTTACAGGTTACCGATAATGATAATTGTATTGGCAGGGATAGTATTATTGTGGCACCAAAAAATTGTATAGAAGGAATATATATACCATCTGCATTTACACCTAACGGCGATGGGAAAAATGATGTTTTTAAACCTTTGGTTTTTGAACAGCTTAAAGCGTATGATTTTTCTATTTTTAACAGGCTTGGGCAAATGGTCTTTCATTCTAAAACTGCCGGCAAAGGTTGGGACGGAAGATTAAATGGAATATTACAACCTCAAAGTATTTTTATATGGATTTGCACCTATCAAAAAGAGGGAGAAGCTCCGGTTAAAAAAACCGGCACTGTTGCATTGGTTTATTGATTATTCCAGGGTTGCTTTGGAGAGTGGCGCTTTTCAATTGATTAATGCATGCTAATCAAAACCAAACCAGTTGGGCATTGATGGTTTATGCAAGACGATACTGTTTTATTCTTGCCATCTTTAATGTAAAATTCAATAAACCCCTTGCACGTCTTCCCGAGGAGGCAGGAATCTGCTGTTGTTGTTTGAAACGATTAGTTAATTATCAGCTTTAAATTTTAAAAGCAGATGCCCAATCAAGTTGGTAAGATGGATACAGTTTAGATAAAAGTATATTGCTATTTTTGTTAATGCTATGCCTGATATTAAATTTCCCAAATTTTATGAGCCATTTGCTGATAATTTTTTTGAACAGTATCAGCTTGAAAATGAAGTGACGTGTCCTTCAGAAAAAGTTCATGGACTCAAAAATAAAAAATTAAGAACGTGTAAATTTTGTGGCAAATCTTTTCCTCAAACAACCTTTAAAAAAGATGCACACATAATTCCTGAAGCGCTGGGAAATCGTTATATGGTTTCAGATTTTGAATGTGACAATTGTAATGAAATATTTGGGCATTACGAAAATGAACTCGTAAAATATTTAGGAATTTCCAGAACTATTACAAAAACAAAAACTAAAAGTAAAATTCCAAATTATAATAGACCTCATATAAAAGCTTCAATAGAAAAATTCTTTAATACTGATAGTATAATAATTGAATCTAAAACAGAAGATTTCAAAGTTTTCGACTACAACCCTGAAACGAACGAAAGAATTATACGATCTATTAAAGCTCCATATGTTCCAATAAAAGTTTTTAAAGCTTTAATGAAAATGGGTTTATGTTTAGTGAATAATGGTGACTTAAAAAATTATAATTTGGCTTTGAAATTTCTAAAAACAAATATTTACGATACGAATATAAAAATGCCTTTATACTTATCAACGTTTATATTACCAAGCATGTACGAAAAACCATTTGGCATTCTTTTCAAAAGAAATTCTATAGATTTTGAAACACCAACACATGTATTTGTTCTGTTTTATAAATCCTATCAATTTCAAATTTGCTTGCCATTTAATAATCAAGATGAAAATTTGATGCACGTTAATTGCCCAATTTTGCCACCAGTTTTTGATGGATTGGGAAATGAAAATTTTAAGTATTTAAATCACTACTTTAAAAACTTAAATGATGGTGAAGTCGTAAAGGGCGAAGAAGAATTTATAAATTTTAAAATTGATCAAGGTAGTCTTAAAAATGTTGTTGCATTTGACCCGAAAACAAAAATTTTTTCAGATGCCAAGCTGGAAGAAAGAGAAATAAAAAAAATAATTATTATTGACAAAAATCTTAAGTTAAGTCTTGATGATCTTTCAAAATTAAAATGATGAAAAATGAGAGTCCAAAAAGAAATTTATAAGTAAAAGCTCAAAGCCACAGTTTCCTCACGCCACAATCTCCTCAATCACCTTCCCCGATACATCAGTTAATCTAAATGGTCTGCCCTGGAATTCGTAAGTGAATTTTTCATGATTAAAACCAAGCTGGTTTAATATAGTTGCCTGTATATCAAACGCAGTTACTTTGCCGCTTACAGGATAATATCCAATCTCATCTGTTTCACCATACACTGTACCTTTTTTAATACCGCCGCCAGCCATCC
>JBDTLW010000208.1:0-5110 GCA_039934575.1 Parafilimonas sp.
ACAAGAGATAGTGAATGAAGGCAGAATTTTTGCTTCACCACTTGCAAAAAAATTAGCAGAAGAAAAAGGTGTTGATTTAAAATATGTAAAAGGCACAGGTGATAACGGAAGAATTACAAAGAACGATATTGATAATTATAAAGCGCAGGCGAGCAGTGAGCCACAAGCTGTGAGCAGTGAGCAGAAAACAGTGAGCAGTGAACAACCAACAGTCAGCGGTCAGCAAAAACAACAACCCGTTATTGCAGCAACTTATTTCAAAGAAGATTTCGAAGAAGTACCCGTTTCGCAGATGCGTAAAGCCATTGCACGCAGGTTAGCTGAAAGTAAATTCACCGCGCCGCACTTTTATTTAACCATGACCATTGATATGGATGCATGTGTTGCCGCACGCAAAAGAATTAATGAAACAAGTACAGTTAAAATAAGTTTTAATGATATTGTGTTGAAAGCAGTTGCGGTTGCATTGAAACAACATCCAAAAGTAAACAGCAGTTGGTTGCCTGCCCCGCCTGAAACGGCTGGGGGTGAAAAGATACGCATCAATCATCATGTAAACATTGGTGTTGCTGTTGCAGTGGAAGAAGGATTATTGGTTCCAGTTGTGCGTTTTGCCGATACAAAAACGTTGAGTCAGATTGCAACTGAAGTAAAAATTTTAGCTGACAAAGCAAAGACTAAAAAACTGCAACCTGCAGAATGGGAGGGAAGCACATTCACTATTTCCAATCTCGGCATGTTTGGTATTGATGAATTTACTGCGATTATAAATCCGCCTGATGCTTGCATACTTGCTGTTGGTGGAATTGCACAAATTCCTGTTGTAAAGAATGGCGCAATTATTCCCGGTAATGTAATGAAAGTAACATTAAGTTGCGATCACCGCGTTGTTGATGGCGCAACGGGTTCTGCATTTTTACAAACGCTGAAAAGCTTACTGGAAGAGCCTTTGCGGATGATGATATAAATTAAATAAAATAATAAACTACAAAAGCCACCGTTTGGTGGCTTTTGCTTTTACATCATAACAGAATTTTAAAATATTATTCTATTTATTTTATTATTCATAATTTTGTAAGGTAAACTTACAAGTTTGCTTTATGAATATGGCAAAACAATCTGATATAGAATTAGTTTCTGAAATACGTACAACTGTTACAAGACTGGTAAAAAAACTACGCAAGCATTCTGCTACCGGAATGACACTTTCACTTACGGAAAGATCTGTTCTAGGTCTTTTATATAATGAGGGGAAAATGCTTCCCAATAAGTTGGCTGCTATGGAAAAAATAACTAATCAATCCATGTCGCAGATTTTAAATCATCTTAGTGAACTTGGTTATATCAAGCGCCGGTCATGTAAAGAAGACAAACGCAAGTCGTTTATTTCTTTAACAACAAAAGGCACCTCAGTACTAAACCATGTACGTAATGAAAAAGATAACTGGCTGTACCAGGCAATTACTTCTTCATGCACGTCTGAAGAAATTGCATCATTAAAAAAAGCCGTAGCGCCATTAAACAAACTTGTTGATTTTGAAGGTGACTGAAAGTAAAATGAAGATGGACATTACAACATTTAAAGCATTACAGAGCCGCAATTACAGATTATATATTACGGGACAATCTATTTCACTTATCGGAACATGGATGCAAAAGACAGCGGTAAGCTGGGTTGTTTATTCACTCACGCATTCAAAATTTATGCTTGGCCTTTCTTTATTTGCCAGTTTGTTTCCTTCTTTTATATTTTCTTTTATTGGTGGCGCAACTGCGGATAGATATAACCGACACAAACTTTTGCTCATTACGCAAATCGCTTCCATGGTTCAGGCTGTTCTGCTTACATTATTGATACTATCAAAACATTATAATGTATGGGGAATACTTGCATTAAGTTTTGTTCTTGGCGTTATCAATGCGTTTGATGTTCCTGCAAGGCAATCATTAGTGAATGAACTGATAGAAGATAAAAGATATCTGGGAAATGCTTTGGCATTAAATTCTTCTATGGTCAATTTATCAAGATTGATCGGGCCCGCCATCGCAGGATTGATACTCGAAAAATTTGGTAATGTATTTTGTTTTGGATTAAATGCCATCAGCTTTATAGCAGTAATTGCATCTGTGCTGATGATGCGTTTACCTGCATCAAAAAAACAACACCATGAAAAAAACATTTTACAGGATATAAAGGACGGGTTCTCTTATCTTAAACAAGAAAAAGAATTAAGATTTGTTGTGATGATGCTTGCCTTGGTCAGTCTGTTTGTTTTGCCATACAACACATTAATACCCGTGTATGCAAAAGATATTTTTAAAGGCAATGCATCAACGTTTGGCATCATTGACAGTATGATTGGACTGGGAGCATTTGGCGGGGCCATATTTCTTGCTTCTTTAAAACCGGGAAGAAACCTGAGAAAAATTCTGGGCATAAATACATTGGTTTTTGGTGTTGGGTTGCTATTGTTTTCACACATGCATAATTATCCTTTGGCGCTTGTATGTGCTATGCTTGCCGGCTTTGGAATGATGTCTCAAATCACTATCACCAATACATTGATACAAACAACAGCAGATCCAAAAATGCGCGGAAGAATGATAAGTATTTATGCAATGGCTTTTTTTGGTATGCAACCTTTGGGCGGATTAATTGTTGGTACTGTTTCGCAACATATTGGCGTTGCTGATACCGTACTCATACAAGGATGCATTGCATTATTAATTGGTTATTTACATCTTCGTTTTATAAAAAGAAATAGAACAAAAACTATACAAATGAAACCGCAACAACAAATGAAATCTGTTGCAGTATCCTAATTTTTTTATAAGAATTTTTATACATACTTCTACAATAATCATCTAACGCATATTTTTGATTGATGCAAAACAAATTGAAATCACAATTTTTATTAAGACCTGATATTACATTTTTAAACTTTGGTTCTTTTGGCGCATGCCCAAAGCCTGTGTTTGAAGAATACCAACGATTACAGCTTGAACTTGAAAGAGAGCCTGTTCAGTTTATTGCGTTTAATGCATCGGGAAATTTAAAACAATCCCGTGAGGCGCTTGCGCAATATGTACACTGCAATGCAGATGATCTTGTGTATGTAACAAATCCTTCTTACGCTGTAAATATTGTAGCAAAAAATTTTGAATTACATGCCGGTGATGAAATACTCAGCACCAATATTGAATATGGTGCCTGTGACCGTACCTGGAATTATTATTGCAAAAAAGCAGATGCAAAATATGTGAGACAGCACATACAATTGCCACTGGTTTCAAAAGAAAAATTTATAGAAGATTTTTTTAAGGGATTAACTTCTAAAACAAAAGCAATTTTCATCAGCCATATCACAAGTGCTACTGCACTTATTTTACCGGTAAAAGAAATTATTGATATAGCCAAAGAAAAAGGATTGTTTACAATTGTTGATGGAGCACATGCGCCAGGGCATGTAGCTTTAGATCTTACAGAATTAAATGCTGATGTATATACAGGCGCTTGTCATAAATGGATGTGCGCACCAAAGGGTTGCACTTTCTTATATGTAAAAAAAGAATGGCAGCATTTGTTTGATCCATTAGTTGTAAGCTGGGGTTATGAAAGTGCTGCTCCTTCCAATTCACAATTTATAGACTATCACCAAATGCAGGGCACGAGAGATTTCTCAGCCTTTTTAACTGTGCAGGAAGTGATAAAATTTCTGAATGAGAATAACTGGAAAGAGGTTGCTGCCAGTTGCAGAGAGCTTGCTCATTCAAACTATTTGCACTTTTGCAATCTATTAAATACTCAACCATTATGTCCTGTTACAGATGAATTTTTAGGGCAGATGTGCAGCACACAAATTAAAACAAATGAGCCTGAAAAATTACAGCGTTTATTGTATGAAAAATATAAAATAGAAATACCTGTAATGCGGCAGGATGATAAAATTTTTCTCCGTTATTCTATAAATGCTTTTAACGGGCAGCAAGACCTTGATACATTATATAATGCACTTACTGAAATAATTGATCAAACTGATTTGATATATACATAGAACAGTTTATCAACTGTTGCCGGTAATATTATTATGGATACATAACTTTTTGAATCTGCCGCCAGGTAACCAACTGAATATTATTTTCGCGCAGCAGGTTCTTAAATTTTTCATTAGTTATATAATTATAATCACGTTGCCTCCAGGCTGCATCCCACCAATGATTTCTGTCAACAGTTACGGCATGCATTTCTTCATTGTCATAAGCAAGATGTATTACCAATTCATTTAACCCGGGCTTCATAGTTTTAATCATCTTGTTATAAGCTTCGTTCCAGTCTGCATCTTTTGTATTTTGATACAAAGTATAAACGCTGTCCACTGAAATATAATCTGGCGGTAATTGCTTTGCATACATAGCATCATCAAAAAGAGATAAAAATGTTGCAACCGGGATTTTATATTCTTTACCCAGCTTCAGCATAATACCAAAAAGTTCAGACGTTGCAATAGGTCCGCCCATGTGACTATCTATGTGCGTTGGTTTAATACCAAATGCAATAGCACGGTCTATTTGCGCCCTGATTTCTTTTTCAACTTCTTTAAGGTTTGCGTGTTTAACGATTGCACTCACTGCTTCCTCACCTCCATAAAAATATCCGCTGTCATTAATAATGCTTGGTATTTTATCGGATGGCTGCACACCATCCCATTGATAATATTTCCATTCTGATGTAAGTGTTATATGCAATCCTAAATCAAATTCGGGATGCTTTCCTGCATACGCAGCAATTTCAGGAAACCAGGGACAAGGCACCATGATAGAGCCGGAGTTTATGGCGCCTTTTTCATAAGCAGATATAGTGGCGCTGTTTTCAGAATGTGTAACGCCCATATCATCTGCATGAATTATAAGCAGCTTAGTATTTTTTGGATAACACAATAATTCTGCAACAGTTTTTTTCTCTTGTGCAATTGTTGAAAAATTAGCAATCAAAAGAGAAAAAAGAAGCAGGTAATATGAATAATTTTTTTTCATGATTTATTTTTTTGTATCTAATCCTATGTCCAAAGGAACTTTGGCATAATTAATTCCTCTCTCAGTATATCTTTTA
>JBDTLW010000209.1:0-5098 GCA_039934575.1 Parafilimonas sp.
CAGTGCCCGAGACTTCCCCGTGCAGTTTGCGGTCGTGCATTTTTACCGCATGTTTAAGATCGTGTATGTTAATTAGCTGAATGTGTAACTGGTTTTGGAGATGTTCCAGTTCTGTTCGTTCTTCTTTGGATAGCGGATGATTAACTGATTGCTGTAATGTTGATTGCATCTTGTGCAATTCATCACGCTGGGAACGCAAAGTTTCTCTCCAATCGTTGCATTCCCTGGTGAACTGCGAGATTTCTGTTTCGACCATGGGATTAAAATTTAAGTGAGGAAATTTCTCCCGTCTATGCGGGAGACAATCGAAGAACTAATGTAGCATTAATTTTTAAACATACAAGCCAAATTTTTTTTAAAAGCGCTGTATTCGGTAAGTAAAGTTTTGCACACTTATAGTGCGTAAATTTCCTGCAGATTTATTTGTATTTCAAGAGCAGATAAATTAATAATTGCATCAGGCTGATTGTATGTTTCACTTTGCCATTTGCCATCCGCATTGCAGCTTACAACAATTATTTCCTGCTTATCCTGCTCAACAATTAAATAGTATTTTAAAGAAGAAAATTTTTGATACTGAATTAATTTATCAACCATATCTGTTTTTCGTGATGAGTCTGAAACCACTTCTGCAAGTAATGCAGGCTGAAATTGAACATAACGATTTTCATCAGTCTGTTGTTCATTAGTAATAAGTATATCAGGGTAATAATAAATTTTTTCACCCGGAATTTTAACTTTCATATTTTCTATAAAAGTTTCATATCCTTTTTTTTCAAGATAGGATTCGAAAAAGCGTAATAGCTTTTTGCATATTTTATGATGTTCTCTTGATGCGCCGCTCATTTCATATAAATTTCCATTAATAAATTCATGACGAACTTCACCTGATTCTTCAAGTAAAAAATACTCATCAACATCGTAAACTTTATCTTTCAGCACTGATTGCATAATCAAATTTACTTTTTTTTCAACATTCTTTTTTATTAGCTGTTAAATATTAAAATCTTTTTTACATGGCAAAAATTTTATTAACCGGCGGCACAGGAATGATAGGTACACATTTGCAAAAATTATTGATTGAAAAAGGTTATTCAATTATTGTTTTGCAGAGAGGTGATGCGAAAAATAAATCATCAACTCCAAATATTTCTTATGCAAAATGGGATGTTGAAAAGGGAGAGATTGATAAAGATGCCATTGCATCTGCAGATTATATTATTCATCTTGCCGGCGCAAATGTTGCAGAAAAAAGATGGACAGATAAACGCAAAAAAGAAATAGTTGAAAGCAGAACAAAAAGCGGTGATCTGTTAATGAGATCAATCAAAGAAATTCCAAATAAAATTAAAGCAATTATCAGTGCATCTGCAATTGGCTGGTATGGAGCTGATACTGCTGCATCAAGACCGAATGGTTTTAAAGAAGATGCGCCTGCATCAAATGATTTTTTAGGTAAAACATGTAAGTTGTGGGAAGCAAGTATTGAACCTGCAGAACAATTAAATAAACGGCTTGCCATTTTTAGATTTGGAATTGTATTAAGTAAAAAAGGTGGCGCGCTTAAAGAATTTAAAAAGCCTTTGAAGTTTGGTGCTGCGGCTATTCTTGGCAGCGGAAAGCAAATCATCAGTTGGATTCATATTGATGATTTGTGCATGCTGTTATTATTTGCCATTGAACACGAAAATATTTCAGGAATATATAATGCAGTTTCACCTAACCCTGTAAGCAATAAAGAATTTACAGTAATGCTTGCAAAACAATTAAACAACAAATTTTTTATCTCTGTTCATGTGCCGGAGTTTGCATTAAAATTAGCAATGGGGGAAATGAGTGTTGAAGTTTTAAAAAGCACAACAGTCAGCTCAGAAAAAATAAGCAAAACAGGTTTTACATTTCTTTATTCAACTGCTGAAGCTGCACTCAAAAATTTAGCGTAAAAAAAGACAGTTTAAGTGTGCCAGTATTTCAATTTTCTAAAGTTTACAACATGATATTAACGATGAAACATTGAAACCTTGAAAATCTGAAACGATAAGATATTTATGGCATTATAATTAAAGGGCTTTTGCCTTTAAGGTCAACCAGTTCAATATCAAAAATGAGATCTTGTCCTGCAAGCGGATGATTGGCATCAAGTATTACAGTTTCATCATTTACCTCAGTAATTACTACAGGCAACTCTTGTCCGTTTTCGCTATGCATATTTAAAGTCATTCCCACTTCAGGTTCTATATCTTCAGGAAAATTAGCTTTGGGAAATTCCATAACCATTTCTTCCTGCTTTGCACCATAAGCATCTTCTGAGGGAATTGAAATCGTTTTCTTTTCGCCTACTGCCATGCCTGTTATACCATCATCAAATCCTTTTATAACCATACCGCTGCCTACTTCAAATTCAAGAGGCTCACGACCCTGACTGCTGTCAAATGTTGTTCCATCGTTCAGGCGACCATGATAGTGTACTTTTACTTTATCTCCTTTTTTGGCTTGTGCGCTCATAGTATTTTTCTTTAGATGTTAGGGCAATTATTGAGGATTTGTAAAATTGTATTTTTTGTTAGCGCGGCAAATTTATAATATAAAATTATTTGAAGCAATTAATTCAAAATGAATTTGCCATAACAGGGATTATTTAACAGGTAATAACTATTCTTCGCGGTAGCTGTTGCGTATAAGCAATCGCAAATTCTGATCGTAAGTAAAATATTTATATAGCCAGTTTATGAATATCTGCAACCTGTTTTTCACACCCAATATTAACATAAGATGAAGACTCATCCATATAAGCCAGGCAAGCCATCCACTCAAATGTATTTTGGGTTTTGGAATATCTACAACTGCAAGGTTTCTGCCCACTGTTGCCATCGTTCCTTTATCATGATATTCATACTCTTTTTGCAAATGTTTATTGCCATCAACCTGGTGCTTTAAATTCAATGCAAGATTTTTTCCCTGGTTTATAGCAACATTGGCAAGTTGCGGATGACCATGCGGATATTCGGGCGTTTCCATATAAGCAATATCACCAATAGCATAAATATTTTCAAATCCCTCTACTTTACTATGCCGGTCAACTTTTATGCGGTTACCTCTTACAATTAATGAGGCATCTATACCTTCGGGAATATTACCTTTTACACCGGCAGCCCATATAACTGTTTTCGTTCTTATAATTTCTCCTGTTGATAATGTTGCTCCAGTGCCATCATAATCTTTTACCACCGTATTTGTTTTCACAGTTACACCTAACTCAGTTAAATATTTTTCACTTTGTTTGCTGCTTTTTTCACTCATTGCGCCAAGTGTTTCCGGGCTGCCTTCAACTAAAAATATTTTCATTTTTTTAAAGTCAAGCTCAGGATAATCTTTTGGCAAAATATATTTACCCATTTCTGCAATAGCACCGCTTAACTCTACGCCTGTTGGTCCGCCTCCAACTACTAACACAGTCATGTGCTCCTGTAATTCTTCATCGCTTTTTGCAATAAGTGCATCTTCAAAATTTTTTATGATGTGATGACGCAATTGCAATGCTTCCAAAGTTGATTTCATTGGAAAGGCATTGTTTTGTATTTTTTCATTACCAAAAAAATTTGTTGTGGCGCCCGTTGCCAGTACAAGTACATCGTAATCAAAATCACCAATACCTGTTACAATTTTATTCTCTGCAGTTTTAATTTCTTTTACTTCGGTAAAACGTAAAACAATATTATTTACCTTTTGAAAAACTTTACGCAATGGAAAAGAAATATTGCTTGCATCAAGCCCTGCTGTAGCCACCTGGTAAAACAATGGCTGAAACTGATGATAATTATTTTTATCAATTAATAAAATCTCTATGCCCTTCTGTTTGCTTAAGCTTCTCGCAAGTTTTAAACCTGCAAATCCGGCTCCTATTATTACTACGCGCATCTCTAAAATTTTTTATGCAAATATCACACAGAACAAAGCAATGGTTCTTAATACAACGCCTTATGCTGATGTAACATTCATTACTTTTCTTGTCAATTTTCATGCTTGAATTCTGTTTTAGTGCTGCTGCTTTGTATCTTTCATTTTTTAAATGAGAAATATTATGATACATCGCAGGCAATTATTACAAATGAGCACATTGGGTTTTAGTTCTGTTTTTGTTTCGAAATTATTTGCATCAAACAAAAAAATTACTAATAGTAAAAGCAGAATTATTACAGGCAAAAAACCATTGGTAATTTCCACATGGGATGCAGGAGTAAACGCCAATAAAGCTGCCTGGAAAATATTAAAAAATAACGGTCGTGCTTTAGATGCTGTAGAAGCCGGTGTAATGGTTACTGAAGCAGAAAAAGTAAATTGTTGTGTGGGGTTAAATGCTTATCCTGATCGTGATGGACATGTAACTTTAGATGCTTCTATTATGGATGAATTTGGTAATGCCGGCGGTGTTGCTTTTCTTGAAAGAATAAAACACCCCATTTCTGTTGCAAGACTTGTTATGGAAAAAACACCACATGTAATGCTTGCAGGAAGTGGCGCACAACAATTTGCCGTAGAGCAGGGCTTTACACTTGAGCCTGATAAATTAAGTGATGAAGCAGAAGCAGCTTATAAAGCATGGCTGAAGAAATCAGAATATAAACCTCTAATAAATATTGAAAACACAAAAGGACAAAATGCGTTTGCACCAACGCATTTAGATAATGGTAAATTAAATCATGATACGATAGGAATGGTTGCTGTTGATGCGCAGGGAAATTTAAGCGGCAGTTGCACCACAAGCGGGCTTGCATTTAAAATGCGTGGGCGTGTGGGTGATTCTCCAATTATCGGGGCAGGCTTATTTGTTGACAATGAAGTTGGCGCGGCTGTTTCAACCGGCTTAGGTGAGGAAGTGATGAGAGTTTGCGGCACACATATAGTAGTGGAAGCAATGCGTAACGGTATGCAACCTGAAGAAGCATGCAAATTTGCAGTTGACAGAATTATTAAAAGAAATACGGCTGAAAAATTAAAAGATATTCAGGTAGCATTTATTGCTATTGATAAACAGGGAAATTATGGAGGTTATGCCATACAGCCGGGATTTAATTATGCGGTTTGCTATGCAGATGAT
>JBDTLW010000210.1:0-5093 GCA_039934575.1 Parafilimonas sp.
ACTTTTATCGTCATAACCTTCCAATGTTATAATATCATAATCGCCATTGGTTAATAAGGTTTGATTTTTGCCATCACGACTTATTGAGTAAATGTGCCGCCAGCCATCTTTTTCACTTACCCATAAAAATGCACTGCCATTCTTTATCCATTCCCATCCTGTTGCAAAAGGATTACGATCCCATGCATTTTTATTATCAATCCATGTTGTATCACTTTCTGTATAAATTTCATTTGTTACTCCGGTTGCCGCATCACAATACATAATTTTTGTTGCATTTTGTTTGCGGTTAAATTGTTCAAGAATTAATTGAGAAGAATTAGCAGCCCATTCCATACGCGGAATATAATGCTGTTGCGGATCGCCGGGCACATTCATTTTTGTTGAATTGGCTGTGGCAACATTTACAGTATATACATAACAAGGTGAAGGATCAACACCTGCAACTGGATATTCAACAGGCGTTACAGATGGATAAATAGAATCAGTATTATTGATCATTAAATAGTTTGGAATTTTTGTAGCATCCACTTTCCAGTAGGCAATGGTTTTGCCATCGGGGCTCCAGCGAAAACCATCACGGCAATCAAATTCTTCTTCATACGCCCAATCAAAGGTTCCGTTTATCAGGCGGTCTGCACCATCTGTTGTAAGTTGTTTAATTGTGTTTGAATTCAAATCTTCCACATATAAATTATGCTTGCTTACATACGCTACACTGTTGCCATCAGGAGAAAATTTTGCATACATTAATGAAGATGCAGGCAATGATTTACCAATCTGTTTTAAACTGTTATCTGTAGTATTTAAAAGCCAGTAATCGCCGCGTGTATCATAGCGCCACACTTTTTTACTGTTTGTATAAATGAGCATTTTTTTACCATCATCAGAGAAAAAAAAGTTGCGCACTTTTAACGCATGAGATGAATCTTTGGGCGTTAATTGTTGTTGAGTTGCCATCACCGTTTTTTCAAAAGAAGGCATTTGAATTTTATCAATACCGTCAGAAGAATTTTCATAATAACTGTTTCCATCTGCAGACCAATGCAAACCATGTGGTGGCTGTGCATACATTTTTACTGTGCCTAAAATAATAGCAAGCACCAATAAGATTCTACATGATTTCATGTGCATAGTTTTATTTTTTATTAAATACATGAAGCAGCTTAAGACTCTTTCATGTGCATAAATTTTAGAACGGTGAAAGTAATTAATCACAATATAAAAGCATAACCATTTATAAAATTCCGAAAGATTGGGTTTAATTAATAACAAAATCTGTATAAAAAATATTGTATAAAAAAACAAATATTGATACGCTTTCAGGTTTGAATTTTTGTGTGCAAATATTTTATTTTTTAAATATTGCATAAGTATAAAGTGTGCAGTAAGAAATAAAATATCATTCCTTTCAAATGTTTCAGCAACAGAATTAAGATTGTATTATTCGGTCTTATGATTTTATGCAACATCATTTTTTATGCATAAAAAAACCGTCTCATAAAACTTGAGACGGTTTCAATTTTTTTAGAGACAGCTCATTATTTTTTGCCTGCAAAACGGCTTAATAATCTTAATATCTCTACATAAAGCCAAACCATTGTTACAAGTAAACCAAATGCGCCATACCATTCCATAAATTTCGGAGCGCCCATTTCAGCACCTTTCTCAATCATATCAAAATCTATAATAAGATTTAAAGCGGCAATAGCTACTATAAATACAGAAAGACCAATTCCTAACCAGGAACTGTCAGACATAAAAGGAATATTGATATGAAATAAACCCAACACAAGTGTTAGTACATAAAAAATAGCGATACCTGCAGTTGCAGTAAAGATGATTGATTTGAATCTTTGTGTTGCTTTAATAATTCTGAAATTATACAACAAAAACATAGCAATGGCTACACCAAAAGTTAAGCCTACAGCCTGCATCACAAGACCGGGATAGCTATCTTTAAAAGCATCATTTAAAATTGCCGAAATAGCGCCGAGAAAAAAACCTTCCAAAATGCCATAAGCGGGTGAAAGATAAGGCGACAATGTTGGCTTAAAGCATATTGCAAAAACAGAAATTAAACCGCCGATGATACCAACCCACATCAATGTGGTCATTGTTTGCTGCTGATTATTATAATATAGATACCATGTATATGCGGCACCGGCAAGCACCATAAATAAAAGAAATCCAAACTTATTAATAGCACCGCGAACTGTCATGGTTCCTGCATCTTCCTGAGTAAGTGAGCGGTTAAAAATTTTTTGAGATAGTGTCGGGTTTTCCGACTGAAACATAGCCATAATCTTTTTTGATTTAAGCAGTAAAATTACTATAAACAATACTTATTAATTGTATCGCAGAAACATTTATAAAAACTTTTTATTGCATCTCAGTTTATTTATAAGATAGTTCTATGTTCTTTCTGAAATAAAAATTGAAAGAGCCACTTTTTATAGCGACTCTTTCAATTTTAAATAAGTGAAGGAATATTTATGTAAGACTATTACCTGGAAACCTCAACTTGTCCTCGGCCAACTACAATTCCATCCTGTATTGCCACAATCATAAATACGCCATTGGCTAAATTACTCAAGCCATTTAAAACTATTTGGTTTTTACCCACCTGCAGGTTAGTCATATCTTTTTTGAACAAAACTCTTCCTGCGAGATCAGTAACTTGTATAGATGTATTGCCTTGCTTAACCAAATTCAACATAGCTGTTGCAGAATATGATTTAACCGGGTTTGGCATAACAAGAATTGATGAAACAGGCGAAGCTTGTTTTGCTGCAGATGCCACACCTGCAAACGTGCCGCCTGTAATATTTACGGTATAATCTTCTGCCTCGCCATCTGAAAAGTCTCCACATGTACCCATGAGATAAGAACCATAATGCATAACGATACGCATACCTGTTGAACCATTAGTTGCAGTAAGCGGAACATTAATTCTTTTGCTTAGAAGGCTTGGTGCATGCCCCGTCACTACCTTTTCCCCGGCATCAGTAAATACACCATTGTGATTGTAATCAATATACACATCCCAATACTCATCAAAAGAAGTGCTTGTAAAGCCCGGTGTAAGTTTAATATTTTTAGAGCTGCCTGCAATAAGGTTTGTGCTTAATGCTGAATAATCTCCATAACCTCCGTTATCACCACTTGTGTTGTTGATGCTGCCAATAATAACCTGGTTTATATATTCAAAACCTGTTGCTCCTTTTGTTGCGCAATAAGAAACTTTTCCAACATGTAATGTTTTAAAAGAAGAGAGCGGCGTGTAATGGCTTTTCTCATTGTCTAAGCAAGTTGACTGAACTTTAAATTTATAAACGGTTACAGGTGTAAGCCCTGATAAAGTATATGGCAGGTTATGTACAACAACTTGAGTAAATGCAGATGCAGTTCCTTCCTTATAACTGAGTTTATAATTTACTACCTGTGAACCCGCGCCGGCATCCCAGTCTAAGGTAGCCGATGTACTTGTGCGGGATATAGCGGCAAGATTTGAAGGTTGCTGACATCCTGTTGTAAGTGTAATAGGGTCAGAAGCAATACCATTGGCAGTAACTACCAAAGAATAATCACCATCTGGTAATCCGGCAGGTAATGTAAGGGTTACATTATCTGCAGCACTTCCACGCTGAACTCCGGTACTGTTCCAGTTTGCTGTACGGCAATAATAAACATTGCTGCCTGAAGTTAGACGCACAACGGGGTAATTTGTTTCTGCCTGCCAGTCATCGCCATAACAGGCACCTTCTGAGATCCCGTTAAAGCCAGTGCCCGTTAGATTGTAGGTAGTGCTGGTAGTTTGGGTAATGCCACTTATTACTGGTTTTCCCGCATCTACTTGCGATCCGCTTGGAGTATAAACATAATACTGGGTGTCTCCGGTTAAACAAAATAAAACCTGACCGTTAGGAAGATCAAGCATATTAGTTATATAACTGCCATACGGAAGTGAGGAACCGCCTCCTGGTGCAGTAACCAGGGTGAATGTATTAGTAAGATAATCAAATTCATAAAAGGCAGTAGGCGATGGAAAATGATCACCAGAAGTAGGTACAGGAGAAACTGCACACAAGATTTTTCCATTAATCATCATAGCTGCTGCTGCATCCGGTGTACCCTGGGCACTTGGTATATCAGGTCCTGCAGCCCAGGTGCCATTACTTGTGCTGCCAGATGGTGTATAATAGGCTGTATGTCCTGTAGATCCAAGAAAAAAAGCTCTTCCGTCGGGCAATAAAAAAGCTCCTCCTGCTTCGTACCCGTATGGATCGTAAAGACTTACCGGAGCGAGTGCATCAGTAATCCAGGTATTTGTAGCAGGAATATATCGTTCAGTGCTTTTGTCGTCACCACTACCGCCAAATGTTACATCTACATATAGAATGCTGTTATCAGGCAGTTTCACCCAGGCAGATTCATCAGCATAATCAAGCGTTGATGGCCCTGCTGAATAGGTATTGGTTAAAGGATCATATATAACTGTATGCAGAAAATCACCACCCACAAGGGCTTGCAAAACGCGCCCATCATCCAATATTTCGGAGTTGGCGTCACTTATATTTAACCCGGGATCTGGGGTAAGTGTCCAGGTATTCAATAGCGGATCATACACTTCTCCATGTGTCAGGCCACCACCGTATTCACCCCCCGCTACATACACGCGCCCATCTTTCAATATTTGCGACGAAAAATAAAGTCTGTCGTAATTCATAGGTGCAATAGTGGACCATGTGCCATTTAAATAACTGCCCGAAGCATCAGGCGTAAGCCTGGTATAAATTGTACCGGTGCCTGCATCTCCGGATATTCCAGTACCTCCAACACTCTTTGCAAGTACAGTACCATCAGAAAGCAGCAGCATTCCACCATAACCAGCATAGGCAGGTGTATTTGTTAAAGCCGTCCACGTTCCTACGGCTGCAGTTGATGGAACTAAATGTGTTGTTATTGAATTAGAATGTGTACCAACTGGCTTATAATCTTTATTAGCTATTGACAAGGAGTAAGGTATTTTTTTTGCTTTCAAATCTTGTGCTTTCAAAGATTGAAAACCTCCGGCAAGAATAATTAACATC
>JBDTLW010000211.1:0-5001 GCA_039934575.1 Parafilimonas sp.
TCAACACTTACATCTCCATGACCGGGAAAATGTTTTGCGCAAGCCATCACATTATTTTGTTGTATGCCGCGCATCATTTGTGTTCCAAATAATGCAACCTTATATTTGTCTTCACCAAACGAACGAAAATTGATGACAGGATTATTTGGATTGTTATTAATATCAACTACCGGCGCATAATTTACATTAATGCCTTCACGTTTACATTGCGTACCAATTGCTTTTCCAACTTCATATACAATCGCTGCATCCTGCACCGCGCCAAGTGTAAGCTGGTCAGGAAATTTATACACGCTGTCTGTCATGCGCATGCCTAATCCTGTTTCGCCATCAATACAAACCATTAAAGGCGTTTGTGCTATTTGTTGAAAATAATTGATATAGTTTGCCTGCCTAATTGGTCCGCCCTGGAATAAACAGATTGAGCCAATATTATAATCGCGAATTAATTCTTCAACTTTATCTGTATAAAAAACAGTACCACCGGAAGCAATTCCGCTTTCACGCACCACCATTAACTGTGCAATGCGTTGTTGCGGCGTTAAAGAATTAAAAACACTGTCCACCCAATGTTGCGATGCATCAGTTTGTTTATAGAATTGCTGCGCGTTTAAAAAATTAAAACTATAACTGAACAATACAAGCAGCGTTATCCTTTTTATTGTCATCATCAATACAAATAATTTATTGAGCACTTATTTACAATGCAACTAAGAAACAACTTAGCCATGATATAAACAAAAGCAAGTTTAGCTTATAACATAAGCATAAGATTTACTGACTGTAAAAAAGTATAAATGAAATTGTTTAGTGCCTGGTAATAAAACCTGACAGGTTTATCGCTAAAGAATAATTAAGTTGACTGAAAAACCTGTCAGGTTTAAACTAAAAGTATCCTGCTTCCGAAATTAACCCAACTACTCTACAGGCGGAGGTGGTGGCATGCGCTGATTCCCGTTATTGTTTTTATCAGGCGGCGGCATCATCCCTTTATCATGACCGTTAAATGTTGGCAATTGTTTTTGCTGTGATTTTGAAAAATTGGGGAGGTTATATGTAAACGTCAGCAATGCGTAACGCGTTAATACTTTTGTCTGCACATCCTGTATATAATTCTCTGTAACGTTTCTTACAATGCTTACATTTTGATTAAATAGATCATAAACAGAAATTCTGTGGCGAAACCAATTAAAAACAAGAAACAATAATACTTATTGAGTAATTAGTATTTTTTTTAGTTGCTGAATCCATCTGCTGCAAAACCAAAGCAGAATAAAAGCGGCAATGGCAATTGCTGCATCAATGCATGACCACCATAAAGGAATGCCGCGAACTCTTTCCCAGCCAAGCGCCATCAGTGCACTTAATATGGAAGCGATCATTCCCCAGCTTATTATCCATTCATTTTTTACCGGATCTTTTAAAGGTCCGATGAATGCAATGGCAATAAGAAAATGCGCGAATGCAAGCCAGTCAAAACCATATCGCATAAATGGGTAATTACGCGTTGTTTCGTTTACGCCTTTATTTACATATACCCACCAATCTCTGAGAAACGCCGGAAGCGCATCTGGTTTTGAAAGAAGAATATTTAATTCTGATATTAATGGTATTGCTGAAATGCCATTTAATAATAAACCAAGTATAGTTATAATGATGGCAATTTTAATTTTACGGCGCAGCCGGTTTTCATTTGAACGTAGCATCGTTAAAAAATTTATTTATAAAGTTACTGATATTGTGAAAAATGTTTTCAAAACCGGTAGTATAAACTATGCAAATGCCAAAAAGATTATCAGTGAAATTTGAGTAGGGAATAAAAAAGCTTTAAAAATTTACTGCCTATATTTGCTGCCCGGTAAAACCATTTGTTTACCAATCATTCAATAATTATTTATCACATTTTATGGCGAATTCCAAAATAACAGAACTGCTTGCCGACAAAGCAGAATATTTATTAAATCATACAAGCAATACCGTAGAAAAATCACAGTTGCATCTTCCTGGTCCTGATCATATAGACAGAATATGGAAAGAGAGCAACCGCAGCAACCAGGTTTTGCGGAGCATGCAGCAACTATTAGGACACGGTCGTTTAGGCAATAGCGGCTATTGCAATATTTTCCCTGTTGATCAGGGTATTGAACATAGCGCCGGTGCATCATTTGCACCCAATCCAATTTATTTTGATCCTGAAAATATTATTAAGCTTGCAGTTGAAGCAGGCTGTAATGGGGTGGCTTCCACCTTTGGTGTGCTTGGCATAATGAGCCGTAAGTATGCACATAAAATTCCTTTTATCGTTAAGCTAAACCACAACGAATTTTTAAGTTATCCAAACACATTTGATCAAACAATGTTTGGTACGGTAAAAAGCGCATGGAATATGGGTGCAGTTGGTGTAGGTGCAACTATTTATTGGGGAAGTGAAGAAAGCAGGAGACAATTAAAAGAGGTTTCTGAAGCATTTGAATATGCACACGAACTTGGTTTGATGACTATACTTTGGTGCTATACAAGAAACAATGCATTTAAGGTTGATGGTGTGGATTATCATACTTCAGCAGATTTTACAGGTCAGGCAAATCATTTAGGCGTAACCATACAGGCAGATATTATCAAACAAAAATTACCTACAAATAATGGCGGTTATCTTGCCACCAAACATGGCAAAACAAGCCCGCTGGTTTACTCAAAATTAACTACAGATCATCCTATTGATCTTTGCCGTTACCAGGTTTTAAATTGCTATAGCGGCAGGGTTGGTTTAATAAATTCAGGTGGTGAAAGTAAAGGCGCTTCAGATCTTGCTGATGCTGTAACAACCGCTGTTATAAATAAACGTGCCGGTGGCATGGGATTGATTCTTGGACGTAAAGCTTTTCAGCGTCCGATGCAGGAAGGTATAGATATGCTGCAGCAGATAATTGATGTTTATCTTGATGAAAGCATTACCATTGCTTAGTTAAAAAACATATATTGTATGGCAGGCAAGGCTTATTTTCGGTTTGTCTTCCATTTAATTTATTGATGACTTATGGCAGAAAAAGATGATGAGCTAAATGACTCGCTTTCTGGCGAAGATGCTTCCGGAGAAAATGCCGTATCAGGCGAAGCGAAAGCGAAATGGTATAAACGCTTACGCAAAGGCATAACTACATCTACATCAGAGAAAAGAGAAATGCCTGAAGGCTTATGGAGTAAATGCCCTGAATGCCACTACATCTGTACAACCAGCGAGCTGAAAGAAAATTTATATGTATGTCCTAAATGTAATTATCATCACCGCATAGGAAGCGAAGATTACTTCGAGATCTTATTTGATGATGACAAGTACACAGAGCTTTTTGATAACATTAAAAGTTTTGATTTTCTTGGCTTTACCGATTTAAAGTCTTACCAAAAAAGGCTTGATGATATTCACGCTAAAACAGATTTGAAAGACAGCATGCGTGTGGCAGTGGGCGAAATGAATCATGCTGAAATTTTAATTGCGTGTATGGATTTTGAATTTATCGGCGGCTCACTTGGCAGCGTAATGGGCGAAAAATTCAGCCGCGCTGTTGATTATTGTATTCAAAACAGGTTGCCGCTTTTTGTAATAAGTAAAAGTGGCGGCGCACGTATGATGGAAAGCGCTTTCAGCTTAATGCAACTTGCAAAAACCAGCGGTAAACTCTCACAATTAAACGATGCAGGATTACCTTTTATTTCCCTTTTAACTGATCCCACATTTGGGGGTATTTCTGCAAGCTTTGGCATGCTTGGCGATTTTAATATTGCTGAGCCTGGCGCATTAATCGGCTTTGCCGGTCCGCGTGTGATAAAAGAAACGATAAAGAAAGATTTACCCGAAGGTTTTCAGCGCAGCGAATTCTTATTAGAGCATGGCTTCCTCGATTTTATTATTGACCGCAAATTTTTAAAAAGCAGGCTTACAACGCTTCTTAATTTATTACAACATTGATATTAAATTCCCTTAGGGTTAGGGCATGAACAACAGGCAGGCTTATTTTAATTATCTGATAGAAGATAAATATGTTGCAGGAATTGTATTGCTTGGCACTGAAGTAAAATCAATACGTGAAGGGAAAATCAGTTTCAACGATGCTTATTGTTTGTTTGATAAAAGCGAGTTATGGCTTCGCGGTTTTTATATAGGCGAATATAAATTAGGAACGGCAAATAATCATATTGCTGTACACGATAGAAAATTATTACTTACACAAAAAGAACTAAAGCGCATACAGGCGAAAATGAAGGAGAAAGGTTTTACGCTTATACCCTTGCGTATCTTCTTCAACGAAAAAAATTTTGTAAAGCTTGAGATTGGTTTGGCAAGAGGTAAGAAAGTTCATGATAAAAGAGAATCTATAAAAGAGAAAGATGTAAAGCGTGAGCTGAGCCGGTCTATAAAATTTTAAAATGCTGTCTGATACCAGCTTTTCACTATCTGCTAATTTTGTGTTCGCTTTCTTCATCGCCCCATTTCATACAATATCATCGGTTGATCTACACTAACACTTAAGCATAATATTGCGCACACATTTTCTCTAATTTGATCATTCAGCAGATTCATAAATAACATACTACACATCATCAACCGCAACTCCTGTTTGCCTTCATGTAAAAAAAATTATAATAAAATATTTTTGTGCAAAAGGTAGCGCACTTAATATTAAATTTACACAGGCATTAAACGGAGATTTAAGAAATATATTTCTTCTACGATAACCTTCGTCAAATCTTTGTTAAATGGATTTTTGTTATGAGCGCACTTTTAAATGGCTTTGTTACTTTGCTGTAGAAAGGCACATTTATTGAGTGTGTTTTATTAGAATTAAATTAAAATTTTACAGAAATGAAATTAAAAAATGTTTTTCTCATCATTGCCATCAGCATTGCTACTTCTTTATTAAGCATTTGGGGCTATGGCACCTGGTTGCGCAATCAATCTGTAACAATACAGAATGATGGAAAATTACCTGTGAATTATGCAGG
>JBDTLW010000212.1:0-4993 GCA_039934575.1 Parafilimonas sp.
AGCCTGATACGGCTCCATTTTGTTGAACAGGCGCGGCAGCAATTGTGCTAATATTTTCTTCAATCTTATCCTCATCCGTTGCAATAATTTTTCTTTTCATTAATTGCCCGGCAGAAGCTTTTTCTTTTGTCGAACTTTTATTCTCTGCTATAAATAAATCTGTGTCCTTTTTGGGGAATAAGCCATTGGTGGTTGCGGTGGCAGAATCATTTAAAACTTTTGTTTCAGGAGGTTGGTTCTTTACCTGTGCAAGCTCTTGTTGTTTGTTAGAATTTTTAAAAATATAAACGCTTAAAAAACCAACACCGGCAATAAGGATCAGCATTGCTGCAATATTCAGCCAACGCGTTCTTTTGTGGAAGGCAACTACTTTTGATTTTTGTTTTTCAATAAATAAAGAAGCATTTATCTCATTCAGATGCTGTTTTGCAATTGTTTCGGAAACATTAGTATAACCTTCAATTGCATCTGCTAAAAATGAATCCTGCAAGGAAGCCTTTTCCATATCATGCATTTCTGACGAAGACATTCTGCCCTGCAGATAACGCTGAATATCTTCAAACGTATAATTAATATGTGCTAATGGATCAGTCATTTTTTTCCATACAAATTTTTAAGTTCCTTCTTCCGTTTTGAATTAAGCTGCGCACTTTATTCCATTCATAACCTGTTTGCTCTGCAATTTCATTGTAACATTTGTTTTCAAGATAAAACAATTGAATACTTTGCTTTTGCTCTTCAGGTAAATGTTCAATACAAAATTCAAGCTTTTTTAATTCATTTTCTTTTTCCAGCACGTTGTCAAGATGCTCAAAATTCTCAGATTGCATAACCGTTGGTGTAAATTCAACTGTTATCATTTTCTTTTCTTTGCGCAACTGCATCAGGCAGTGATTTTTTGCAACAACATACAACCAGCTTTTAAAATGCTGCACTTCGTTTGTTTGCAGTTTAATTAATAATTCCTGATAAATATTCATTACCGCATCTTTTGCAGATTCGGTATCTTTTAAATACTTAAGGCAAACCCCATAGATCAGATCAGTATAACGCAAATACAATGCAGCAAGGGTTTGCTGATCTTGATTTTTTTTATATGCATTCAGCAATTCTTCATCAGTTATATATGCTGCAGAGTCTATATGTCTTAATGGTGTCGGCAATTATTGTTGAGTCAGAGAGGCTTTCAGCCACGTGACCTTAACACAAAATAAATTTTTTTCTGCTACTTGAATGTAAAATTAAAAAAGAGGCGAATACAACAGTTGTATTTGCTTAAAGTTCCCGAATTCAAAATGGATGTTATGAATATCAAATATTACCATTAAAAATTTGCTTAAACCGCTCCAATTCATTTTGAAATTTATTTATCATTTAATTGATAGGTTTAAGTTTCAAAAAGATAATGTATGAAAAAATTTACACGGCGTTCATTTCTTTTTAATGCTGGTGCAACTGTAAGTGCAACTACTGCAGCCATTGCGTTGCCTTCATTGTTCACACCCAACAACATAAAATTGTATGATGGCAGAAAATTAAATATTGCGTTATGCGGTTTAGGAAATTATGCAGGTTATCTCGCTGAAGGTTTGGAAGTTTCACAATATTGCCGGCTTGCAGGAATTGTTACCGGGCATCCTGCAAAGGCTGAAACATGGAAAAAGAAATATAATATTCCTGATAAAAATATTTATAACTATCAAAATTTTGATGAGATAAAAAACAACCCTGATATTGATTTAGTGTATGTGGTGTTGCCAAATTTTATGCATAAAGAATATACAGTAAGAGCGGCAAAAGCGAGTAAACATGTTATCTGCGAAAAGCCCATGGCAATATCAGTTGAGGATTGTGAAGAAATGATAAAAGCATGCAAAGATGCAGGCGTGCAATTAGCTATTGGTTATCGTTTGCATTATGAACCATATAATCTGGAAATGAAAAGACTTGGACAGGAAAAAGTTTTTGGACAGGTGCGTTTAGTTGAAGCATCGCTCGGTTACAGAACGTATGATTTTGCAGACAAAGCAGAAACAGGTTTTGATATAAACGATGATACCCAATGGCGACTTAATAAATACAAAGCGGGCGGCGGGCCATTAATAAACTTAGGTATTTATTGTATTCAATGCTGCCGTTATATTTTAGGTAAAGAACCTGTTTCTGTTACCGCACAATTTGGAAAAATAAATAACAAAATACGGTTTGCACAGGTTGAAGAAACCATTACCTGGCAAATGGAATTTCCAAACGCAATTATTACCAATTGCACCAGCAGTTATGCTTTTGGTATAGATAGATTTTTTGCTTCTGCTGATGATGGATGGTTTGAACTTAGCCCTGCAATAAGTTATGGACCTTTCAGGGGAAGAACAAGTAAAGCAGAACTGAGTTTTCCTGATATAAACCAGCAGGCTGCACAATTGGATGGAATAGGGAAATTAATTTTAGACAACAAGCCATTACCTGATCATATTACGGGCGAAGAAGGGATTAAAGACGTGAGAATAATTCAGGCAATTTATAAAGCCGCAGCAACAGGAAATAAAGTAATGCTTATATAAGTTTGATTCAATACCCTTTGCCATTGATAATAATCTTGTTGACTTTCTCAATTCTTATTCGATGTATAATATTTAATCCCTTCCAATACACCTTTTGCCAGCGCTTGCCCGGCGAAGTAAATGTTCTTATTTTTTTTCAGGTCTTCTAATTCAGGGCTATAATTTGCCACCACAATTCCTTTCGCTTTGCCCTTTAGCATATCAATATCATTTCCGCTGTTTCCTGCAGTAATAAAACTTTCAAGCGGCAACTTCCATTTATAACTTAAATAGCGAACAGCATTGCCTTTACCGGAACGAAAAGGCAAAAAATCAAGATATTTATTTTCTGTCAGCAACATCTTCACACGCAATTTTCTATCGTCTAAAAATTTATAGAGATTAGCTACCTCATCTTCATTAAAACCATCATCAACATAATAACTAATCTTGTATGGCCATTGTGCATCGGCTTCCTGCAAACGAATTCCTTTAAATTGTTCAAGCGCCTTTTTTAGTTCTTCTCTTTTCCACTGATAATCAATATAACTTTCATATCCATTATCCGGTATAAATTTATCAGTATAATAAATTTCTGAACCGGCAGAGCATATTAAAATATCTGTGTTATCCAAACCATAATTAGTTAAAGCTTCAATAGTAAGTTCTTTATTTCTTCCGCTTGCTACGCCAAAAACAATTTTCTCTTTATGTTGTTTTATCCATTCTTTAAATTCTTCCAATCCATCTGTATTATTTTTATCAATCAGCGTTCCGTCAATATCTGAAATAATGAAAAGTTTGCCCCTTGAAAGCTTTTTTCCATAAGCAGTTTTATGTATAAAATTTTTATCTGAAATATCTTTTCTTTCAAAAAGCTTTTTGATGGCTTCTATATATTTTTCTGCATGTACATTCCACGAATATTGCTGATCAGTTGCCTTAATACCATTGGCAGAATATTTCTCCCATAAACTATGATCAGCAATTATTTTTTTTAGTGCGGTTGCAATAGCAGCAGGATCTTCTACATCTACAAGCAAACCATTATTGCAATTCTCAAGAATTTCTTTTGGACCTCCGGTTGGCGATGCTATTACGGGCAACCCGCAGGCTGCAGCTTCCAAAATAGTCAGCCCGAAATTTTCGCCCGGCGTTGCATTTACAAATACGCCTTTTCTTCTGGCAGCAATTCTGTAAATCTCAGGCACTTCCAGCTTAGGGTCATTCTTTTTTGGAATTGCCATTTTACCATACAGATCATATTTATCAAGCAGCAATAATAAGTTGGTAAGAATTTCCTGTTCATCGGGGGGCATTTGAGAAATATCTTTTCTTACACCGGCAAATATGGCAAGGTTAGCCATTGCCTGCAACTCTTTATCTTGTCCGTAACATTGAATAATGGTTTCAAAATTTTTTCTTTTATCAGCACGTCCAATTGAAAGTATCAGTGGTTTTGCGGGTTGAAAAAGAAAACGTTCTATGTCTGAATTAATACGGTATTGAGCATGCTCCTGTTCTATTGAAAATTTAAATGAAGGCATATCCTGCCGGTAAAACGGGAAGAAAAGATCATTGTTTACACCGGGCGGAATAACGGTAAATTTTCCATACTGTTTATTTTCATACAAGCTGTATTGATTTTCTATAATGTAATGGGTGCTTACAATAATTGTGTCAGCAGTTTTTAAATATCTTTCTTCTTCTTTAATACGCCGGTCTATATTAAATTTTTCAGTGATCTTTTCTGGCGAAAGACCTTGTTGCAGCAAAATATTTTTTTTATTTCTGCCTAAGGAATGCGCTGTAGCAATAAATGGAATTCCAAACACTTCGCTAAGCTGACCGGCAATGTAATTTCCATCAGCATAATGACCATGCACCACATCAGGAACATCATCTTCTTTTTCAATGTATCGGATTGTTTTATCAACAAACTCATCAAGATAATCCCATAATGATTCTTTAGGGCGATATATATTGCCGCCGCAGGAAATGCGCACAATGCGGGCTTTATCATTTACAGTTTCAATTTCTTTTTCATAAGAAGATGAAACCCGTTTATCAACAACTCTTCTGGTAAACAAATCAACCTTTCTTATCTGCGGATGTTGTGATAAAGTTTCCAAAAGTTCAAGCACATATTTTACCTGACCGCCGGTATCTTTATCTCTTCCAACTTCAGGTTCATTGTAACGAATAAGCCCGTGAGGGCTGAATAACTGTATGTAATATTCTTTCATCATATTAATTCAAATTTACCCAATCATTATAAAATGGTATATTCCTGTATATTTAAGCCGTTTAGAAAATCATAATTATGTATTCAGGCTCCGGTTTCAGCGATTGGGAGATTGGCGATATTACCGTAATTATTTCTAATGGTATATATCATTTATTTCATCTTATAATTCTTTGCCAAATAATTTGATTTCAACATCCAAACG
>JBDTLW010000213.1:0-4986 GCA_039934575.1 Parafilimonas sp.
GCAACAATTTCATCAGCAAATTTTCCATCATTCCAGGCCTGCTGACTGCGCTTATAACTTTCTATTGCAAACTCATCCTGAGCTTCACGGCTTATGTTGCAATCCTTTGCACAAAGCTCTGCAGCATTGCCCATTGCATAATTATTATACACATCAGTAAGTCCGTCTTTTGACAATCCATCTACTAAATTCACATTACCATATTTATTTCCCCATCTTAATTCAGGCGAATAATAAGGCACATTACTCATACTTTCCATGCCGCCAGCAACAATTATATCTGCGTCACCAAGCATAATACTTTGAGCCCCCTGCGATATGGCTTTCATACCACTTGCACATACTTTATTTATAGTTGTTGCAACTACATTATTTGGTAATCCTGCCAGCATTGAAGCTTGTCGTGCAGGCGCCTGTCCAAGGTTTGCCTGCAATACACAACCCATCAAAACTTCCTGAATTTGCTCAGGTTTTAATCCTGCTTTTTCAACTGCTGCTTTTATTGCGGTTGCGCCCAATTGTGTTGCTGAAATATCTTTAAGTGAACCACCAAAACTGCCAATCGGCGTTCTAACCGCAGAAACTATATACACTGTTCTTTTGTCCATGAAATAATTTTAAAAACGGCAAAGATAAAGCTTGTTAGTTTGCCTGTAAGAAGGATGAACGTTAAGATTAATCCTCTGCAAACCAGGAAGATTTCTGTCAGAGTCTTTCTATTAGATATCTTTTCAAAAAAAACCTTTCTGGTTTTATTGGACACCTGTTAGTGGTCGGAATCAATCAAATTATTTATCTGCATTAATTTCAATTTCAGCAGACAGTAAATTTTGCGATGTTGCTTTTAAAATTATTTTTCCTGATTTGTGTGTTGATTTAATTATAACCATGCATCTCCCCTGCCATGCTTTTCTTTCAGGCAATTGATAGCTTTCAACACTTACAGGATTTGCATTACCAACACCTGCAATTGTTCCTTCACCTTCTATTGAAAAATGAATAAGGTTTTCTGCTTTAGGGTTTCTTAGGCCTTTATCATCAAGTAACTCAACGGTTACATAACTTAAATCTTCACCATCAGCGCTAATAATATTTCTGTCTGCAGTTAGTTTTATTTGTGTTGGTTCATCTGCTGTTTTTAATATTGATTCATTTACTTTTTTTCCATCAGTATATCCAACAGCTTTTAATTCACCTGCTGCATAAGGTACATTATAAACCGCAATAAATTTTGTTGCGCGATTCGTTTGCTTTTTACCAAGCGATTTTTTATTTAAAAATAATTCCACTTCATCGCATGATGAATACACATTCACTTCAAATATTGAATCTTCATAGCCTTTCCAGTTCCAGTCTGCAACAACATCATCCCAATTCCAGATGCTCCAGTCTTCTTTCTTAGGATTCAATGGGAATGAGGGTTTCAGCGGTTTTACAAAAACAGATAACTGGTCTTTTTTCCAAAGTGCATCACGGTAAAATGATTGCGGGCGCTTCCATCCGCAGATATCAATATCACCGCAATAAGCAAGATTCCAGGGATAAAAAGTTTTCTCCTGCATATAACCAAGCCAGCCAATACTTGCTTCACCGATATAATCAAAACCAGTCCAGATGAAATCGCCAATCACCCAGGGATTATCAATCACACTCATCCAATAATCAAATTGAGTTAATGCATAAGATTCAGATCCAAACATGATACGTTGCGGCTTACGTTCATGATCGCTTACATAATTATCTTTTGAATAATTATAGCCGCAAATATCCAAAGCTGAAAAAAATGCATCTTTCTTTTCTGATACGCCATTCACGGCTGCAGTAACCGGTCTTGTGTTATCAACTGAATGAACATAATCAGCCAAAAGCTTTGCTGTGTCTGCAATTGAAGCTCTTTCCATTCCGGGAATTTCATTGCCAATACTCCACATAATTATGGATGGATGATTTCTATCACGCAGTAACATACTTTGCAAATCTTTTTGCCACCAGTCTTTAAAATACAAATGATAATCATTATCATTTTTCCCTTCATTCCAGCAATCAAATGCTTCATCAATTACAAGCATACCCAAACTATCACAGGCATCTAAAAATGAAACCGGCGGCGGATTATGTGAACAACGAATTGCATTAAAACCGCTTGCTTTCATCAACGCAACACGCCGTATTTCTGCGCGGTCATAAGATCGTGCGCCAAGCGGACCATTATCAACATGGAAACATCCTCCTTTTAATTTCATCTGTTTACCATTCAGCATAAAACCATTTGTTACATCAAAAGAAATTTTACGTATGCCGAATTTTGTTTCAACCTTATCTGATAATTTTCCATCAACATACACATCAGTAATTACTTTATATAAGCTTGGATTTTCTGTTGACCATAATGAAGGTGATTGCACAGTTGCATCATCTTTAAATTCATATTCAGTATTGGCTGCAATATTTTTTTTTGCTGATGTTGTTGCCACTTCAGTTCCATGTTCATTTATAATTTTATTGATTAATGTTAGGGTTGATGAAGCATTTGTTTCGTTTTGCATTTTGGTTTCAATATGTATTGTTGCTGATGATGCACTTACTTCAGGGGTTGTAATAAATGTTCCCCATTGTGCCACGTGAATGGGTGCAGTTTCTTTCAGCCAGACATGCCGTGTAATTCCGGAACCTGCATACCACCTGCTTGTTGCGCCAACATTTTTTACCTGCACAGCAATTATATTTTTTTGATCCCATTTTATATTGTTTGTTATATCATAATAAAAAGAAGTGTAACCATAAGGATGATTACCCAAATGCACACCGTTTATCCAAACATCTGCATTCATATACACGCCATCAAACTGTATAATTATTTTTTTATTTTTTTGTGATGATGGCAACATAAATGTTTTGCGGTACCAGCCAATGCCGCCGGTTGTAAAACCAACACCCACTCCATTTATTACATCAGGATTGAATGGAGAATTTGTGCCAGGCAGATCTTCGATGCTCCAGTCATGTGGAAGATCAATGTTTCTCCAATTGTTATCATTAAAATTTATTGCTTCTGCATTTGAAATATCACCGCGATGAAACTTCCAGCCTTCATCAAACAAAATTGTTTTTTGTGAGAAGACTTGAGAAAAAACAATTAAACAAAAAATTGAAACAAGTATTTTTTTCATACTGAATTTTTGAAGCGTTAGTTAAAGATCATTATGCCTTACATACATACAAAGCTTAATTTTTCATCAAACATTTTAAAATAAAACCAATGTGAACAGTCATGCGTTTAAAAATACGAAGTATTAGTTTTTGAATTAAACAAATTGCGAAGGAGTAGATAAGATGGAGTAAGGCCTGAGAATGTATACACCACAAAAATCAGAGCAATAATTCTTTATTCTTTATATCAATATTTTCAAACAGCTTATAGAAACTTTTTTTTGAAGCAAGTTGTTTTAAAGCGTTCAAATGGTTTTCATGATGCATATCTGTGCCTGCAAGTGTTATCATATTTTTCTTAAGCAAATTCTGCGCTGTATTTTTTGTAGCATCTCCGTAATAACCAAGTAACGATAAAATATTTATCTGCAGATAACAACCAAGATCAATAAAGCGTTGAAACTTTTCAATATCTCCAAAAAGATAATTGTATCGCTCAGGATGTGCAAGTATTGGCTGAAAACCTTTTAAGCGTAAATTAAAAATTACATTTTCTATATTATTAGAAGCCGCAACATACGACATCTCAATAAGAATCAAATTCTTTCCAAACGTAAGCAAAGGCTTGCCTGCATTGATATAATTTTCAAAATCAATATCCACCATATATTCAGCAGCGGCTTCAACTTGTATATCAATATTATTTTCTTTCAAAGCGCTGCGTACCAATTCAAGTTTTGGTAAAATAGTTTCAGGAGTATTTGGGTAAACATCTGACAGAATATGCGGCGTGCAAATAAGTTTTTTATAACCCATTTGCTGCAACTGCTGCATAAAAATCATGGTTTGTTCTATTTCCTGCAAGCCATCATCAAGTCCCGGCAATAAATGCGAATGCATATCTGCTGCAAGAAAAGAAAGATCAGGTGTTATTTTAGAAGATCCGAATAATGAAAACATGGGTTAAAAATAATACAGATTAATTAAGCAGTGTTATATACAATTATATTACTCTTTTATGACTAAGATGTTCTGCCGGAAATTCAACTATCAATAACTGGTCAAGGCTTTCAAGACGAACATATACTTTTTTTCTGCCGCCTTTAATCACCGTTCCTTCAGCATCCATAAAAACACCTTTACGTATAACTACTTTGTTGTTTTCGCTGAACTGTCTTAAATTTTCAACGGTAATAGTTACATTTTTTTCAAGCAGGTAAGAGCGTATTAATTCAATTTCTTCATCACGTATCACGCCGGGTTTTTTTAAATACTGTACAAATTGTAAAACGCCGTTTGTAGTTAATACTTTAAGACGTTCATCTTCTGATGCTATGTGCACAAACACATAAGATTTAAAAAGCGGGTCATCAATAATTTTTTTTCTATCACTCCACTGGCTTTCTTTTTTTTGTACAGGGCACCAGCTTTCAATACCTTTTTCCAGGAGTTTAGCATTTACTTTTTTTTCCCATCGCGGTTTTGTATAAATAGCAAACCATTTTTTTTCTTTCTGTGTTTCCATAGCCATCACAATCTTCAATAATACTTATAATAAATTTAATCTCTTTGATTTTGGTGAAAAGAAAAAGGGCAACCTTTTTTAAGGAAGCCCTTTTAATACGTTCTATAATTATTGCGCCTTATTTATATCGCTGATTACGTTTACTGTTTCATTTATATAAATATCCTTTTGTATGTTTTTAAGCCATTGCTGGTAGCGAACGCCTTTCAGGCTGTCTGTATTGTTATAATATTTTGCACGATCTTCAGAAACCGGCTGAATATCCATCGGCACAGTTAAACGTGATAAGCTGTCATCCAGTTTTACTGTTG
>JBDTLW010000214.1:0-4983 GCA_039934575.1 Parafilimonas sp.
CACAATATTCATTTAGATGATTGTATATTTAGACAAATATCTAAATACTATTTTAATTAAACAAATTTTTTAATTACTTTCTTGAAACATTTAAGTGTAAAAAAATAGCAAATGGAGATGGATTATTGTATAAGAAATGTATGTATATCGGTTTCAAGTGCCACTGCAATTTCATACATGCGTGCAACATTTAAGCTTGAATAACCACATTCAATTTTGCTGTAAGCATTTTGTGTAATTTTTAGTTTTCCGGCTACATATTGCTGGGTATAATTTAATTGTTCTCTTCGTTCACGTATTCTTTCTGAGATGAGAAGAACTTTAGAATTTACAATTGACATTATATTAAAGCTTTTCGGATTATATACTTACGTATAATTTTCTACCCTGGATTTTTATGCAGTATATTTTTCTTTATACAACAAAATATATTCCGGATAGTTGCAAAATTTCTTCATGGCTTATTCTTTGTTTTAAAACCTTCATTACTTTTTATACGTAACTGTTTCAGAAAATCATTAAAAAACAACAAATGAAAACATTAAAAAAGCAGGGAACATTTTCATATGAAACCAGTATGAAGCGAAGAGCATTTTTAGGCTATGTTGGCGCAACCGCTTCTGTGGTTGCAATAGCAGCGGCCTGTAAAAAAGATGGTAATAACGGCGGCAGTAATGGCGGCATTGATCTTGGCAGCGGCGATATAGGAATACTAAATTATGCTTATGCGCTCGAACAATTAGAAGCTGCGTTTTACATACAGGTGATCACTACGCAATATAGCGGTGCAACCAGTGATGAGATATCTTTATTAACTGATATCCGTGATCATGAAATTGCACACCGTGAGTTTTTTAAAGCAGCTTTAAGCACCAGTGCAATACCAGGATTGGAAGTGAATTTTACAGCCATTGATTTTTCAAGCAGAGATAGTGTTTTAGGCACTGCAAAAGCTTTTGAAGATCTCGGTGTAAGCGCTTATAATGGCGCGGGCCAATTACTAACAAACCCGGATTATTTAGTGGTTGCAGGAAAGATTGTTTCTGTTGAAGCAAGACATGCAGCTTATATCCGCGACTTATTATCGTATGGTTCTTTTGCAGACAGTACTGCAGTTGATGCTAACGGATTAGATCTTCAGCAACCACCCAATGCTGTATTAATGGCGGCTTCTCCTTTCCTTACTTCAAAACTTGATGCTTCTCATTTACCAACCACTTAAAATTTAATTTATGAATTTGCAGAATATTTTCAACGAAATAGAAAAAACAGATCCGGAGATTTACGAGCGCTTAGATGACCGCAGAAGTGTAATGCACCGCTTTAAAAACCTTGGCGGAAAATTAGCTTTAACCGCCATACCCGTTGCGCTTGGTGGAATGCTAAGCAAGGCTTATGGTCAAACACCGCCATCAGATATTATTGCTATTTTAAACTTTGCGCTTACACTTGAATATCTTGAATCAGGTTTTTATAATACAGCAGTTGGTACTTCCGGTTTAATTGATGTCAGTGAAATGGCTTCTTTCGCTGATATACAGGATGATGAAAATGCGCATGTAGCATTTCTTTCAACAACAATAACTTCATTAGGCGGAACACCTGTGGCTAAACCTGAATTTGATTTTACTGCAGGTGGCGCTTTTGCAGATGTGTTCTCAAACTATCAAACATTTCTTGCTGTATCGCAAACTTTTGAAGACACCGGGGTTCGCGCTTATAAAGGTCAGGCTGGTGGTTTAATTTCAAACAATGGTGTGTTAACTGCTGCCTTACAAATTCATTCTGTTGAAGCACGTCATGCATCTCATGTGCGCAGAGTGCGCAGGCTTACAGGTGCAGATTCTTCAGAAAAACCATGGATAACAGGTAATAGTACTAATGGAATTGGCTCTGCAGTACAGGCTTCTTATAACGGTGAAGATAATACCATGCAATTAGGCATTGATATATCAACACTTCCCGGTATAAATGCAGCCATCGCAACAGAAAGTTTTGATGAGCCTTTAGATATGCAGGCAGTATTAGATATTGTAGGTCCTTTTATAAAATAGTAAAATTGTTATTTGTAAAAGCAGAAGGCAAGACCAATGATATGCCTGGATTAAAAGAGAATGTTATCACAGGTCAATTAATACCTGCAGGAAGTGGGGTGCGTGAATTTGAAAACATGATAGTTGGAAGCAAAGAAGAATATGAATTGCTTGCCACAACACGTGAAGCAATGAACTTTGACGAAGAAGAATAAAAGTTTATAAATTGATTTTATTTAAAGCAGGAATTTAAACGTTCCTGCTTTTTTCATTTTAGATAGTTCTAACTGAAGAATAAGATTGGTTGTTGAATAAGGGCAATTCGTGATGATGATTTGCGCAATCCTTATTCCAAATTCCTACAATCATCTAGCTTCCGCCATGTGCACAATATCTTCTGCTTTATAATTTGCTACATTACTTGTTATACGTATCTTTACTAAATAAAAGCACGTGTAATGACAACGAAGCTAACATTAACTATAGAAGATAAAGTAATTAGTTCAGCAAAAAAATATGCTCAAAAGAAAGGGAAGAGTCTTTCACATTTAGTTGAAAATTATTTGAAATCAATTAGCGATAAAGATGCCGGCAACCCTCCTATTTCACCAAAGGTTTCAAAATTAATGGGAGTAATAAAGTTGCCAAATGATTTTGATTATAAAACTGAATTATCAAATGCTTTATCTAAGAAATATAAAAAGTGAAACAAATTTTCTTAGATACCAACGTGATCATAGACTTTCTTGCGGACAGAAAACCATTTTCAATTCCTGCTGCGGGAATCTTTAACTATGCAGTTTTGGGGAAAATTAAACTTTATATATCTGCCGTATCTTATAATAACATTTATTATATTTTACGGCAGTCATTTTCCAATACAGAGACCATAAAGCTTCTTGATGAATTATCTCAAATGACAGAAGTAGCAGATGTTACAAAAGCCATCATAAAAAATTCTCTAAAATCAGATCTCAAAGACTTTGAAGATGCCATACAATATAATTGTGCACTTAGCTTAAATAAAATAGACTTTATTGTAACCCGCGACACAAAAGATTTTAAGAAAAGTGTATTACCAATTATGAACCCTGAAGAAGCTTTGATTTTGATTCAAAACGCTGGCAAGTAACAATGAATGACCTTTTTTTATTAAGCGATAAATGAATTACTCGTATTGCGGATAAACTATATTAAGCTGTGTACGTACTTCATCCATAATTTTTACCACATGTATACTTGCATTATGCGGCAGTATCTCACTTTCAATTTTATTTTCAGCAAGACATTTAATCACTTCCTCTACTTCATACTGAAAGCCTCTCCCCTGCCACGAAGGAAAATGTTTGAATGAAGATTCGTAATTAATTATTACTTCAATATTTTCAGGCTGTTCTGTCCAGGGTTTTTTTATTCGTATTGTTCCTTCACTTCCATATATCCAGGCACTGACTTCAGTTTGTGTAATGATAGAAGATTCAAGCATAGCATAAGTACCATCATTATATTTCAATGTTACACCACAGGTCTCATCAATATTTGAATCATTTATTTTTCCACAGGCAAATATTTTATCAGGGTTGCCTAACAAAAAATAGGCTAAGTAAATTGAATACACACCAACATCAAGTAAAGAGCCGCCGCCTAAAGCAGGGTTAAAGAAACGGTTGTTTTTATCTTTTTCAGCAATAAAACTCATGTCTGCATGAAGATGTAAAATCTTACCAATAGTGTTTGACTGAATTATATTAAATAAGAACTGAAAGCTTGGAAGAAATCTCGTCCACAAACCTTCCATTAAAAATGTTTTATTTTTTTGTGATGTATCAACAAGCGCAGTTACCTGTTTTTCATTTAATGCAAGCGGCTTTTCGCACAACACAGGTATTTTATTTTCAAGACAAACAAGCGCATGTTCAAAATGCAAATGATGCGGTGTAGCAATATAAACAGCATCAGGTTTAGCATCTATAAATGACTTTATATCTTGTGCTACAAAACCGCCAGAGTTCTGTATAAATGTTTCTGCGTGTTCTTGTGTATGACCAAGCACAGCGCCTATTGTACACTTTTCACTTACTACATGCTGCAGGTCTTCTGCAAATTCTTTAGCTATATTTCCAGGTCCTATAATTCCCCATTGCATTCAGTAAAATATTTAATTCAGTTTATCCAAAGCTTCTTCTTTTACCCAGATACTTATGTTACGGCTCTTAACCGGAAAGAAGGCAATACCATTATTATTTGTAACAACAGCATCTGCAAAAGTTTGTGTTACATCAATAAATTTCCTGTTACCATTTAAGCCACCTAAATTCATTTCTTTAAACCCATCATCACTGTTTGATAATACCACAACAAAGCCTGCATTTTTATTTTCTTCCGTCCCGGAAACAAACCAGCTTATAACATTGGGATGATCAAAATAATCATGCTGCTCACCTTCAAATAAATTCTTTCTTATCATCATCATCTTATATAAATTCGGTACAGGGGCAATCTCTATTGTTTGATCATTAACTGTATAAGAAGAACCATAATAGCTTGCATGAAAAAGGCAGGGAATGCCTTCCTGCCGTAAAAGTATTAATGCATTAGCGTGTGGCTTAAACCAGTAATCAACAAAAGATTCAAGCGCCTGTGTTGGCTGCGTATCATGATTATCAACAAATGTAATGGCGCTTTGTGAACGTGTTTCGACAAGTGTATTCTTAAATATATCCGGTAAATAAAAATCTTTTCCTTGTATTGATGCTTCATAAAAATTATTATGCAACGGTACATCAAAAAGCTGAACACGATCTTCCATTGCATCAAGATATTCGTGCAGATATTTTACATCATTATGCCAGTATTCTGCTATGGTAAAAAATTTCTTTTGAAATGTTTCATTCAAATAGTCAAGCCATTCTTTATAAAATTTTGGAGAGATATGTTTTACAGCATCAAG
>JBDTLW010000215.1:0-4976 GCA_039934575.1 Parafilimonas sp.
CCTTCTTTTTCTTTAATTAATTCTGCTATCCATTTAAAACCTGTAAGCACATTATAACAAGCCACATTATTTTTTTCTGCAATGGCATCAATCATGTCTGTGGTAACAATTGTTTTAATTACCATATCATTTGGCTGTGCAATGCCTTTCTCTTTTCTTGCTTCAAGCATATAAGAAATAGCAAGTACAGCGGTTTGATTACCGTTCATTAAAACCCATTCGCCTTTGTGATTTTTTATACCGATACCAACACGGTCTGCATCAGGATCTGTTCCTAATAAAATATCAGCGTCTAATTTATTTGCTTTCTTTAAACCAATGCTCATTGTTTCACTTTCTTCAGGGTTTGGATAAGCCACTGTCGGAAAATTTCCATCAGGTTTTTCCTGCTCTTCAACTATGGTTACATTATCAAAACCAAATACTGATAAAACTTTCGGCACAAGTGTAATGCCTGAACCATGAATAGGTGTATAAACAATTTTTAAGTCATGCTGCTTTGCAATTACATCAGGATAAATGCTCAGGCTTTTTACCATGTTTATATAAGCATCATCCATATCTTTTCCAATGATGGTTATATTTTTTTCGCCACCGCTAAACTTAACATCATCCACACTTTTTATTGCTTCTACTTCTGTAATTACATTTTTATCATGCGGCGGCACAAGCTGCCCTCCATCATTCCAATATGCTTTATATCCATTATATTCTTTAGGATTATGTGATGCCGTGTTTATTACGCCACCATTCAGTTTCATATAGCGTATGGTAAAACTTAACTCAGGCGTTGGACGCAATGCTTCAAACAAAAAAACTTTGATGCCATTGGCTGCAAAAACATTAGCTGTTGTTTCAGCAAAAAAGCGACTGTTGTTTCTGCTGTCATGTGCAATAGCAATTTTTATTTCTGCATCACCATACGTTTTCTTTAAATAATTCGCGAAGCCCTGTGTTGCCATTCCAATAGTATATTTATTTACACGATTGGTTCCAACACCCATTAAACCGCGCAAACCACCTGTACCAAATTCAAGGTTTTTATAAAAAGCATCTGTGAGGTCAGCTTCGTTGTTTTCGCTCTGCAATTTTTTTATCTCGTTCTTAGTTTCATCATCGTAATTACCATTAAGCCAGGTGTCTATTTTTTGTTTTACGGCAGCATCCATAATTATTTATTTTTTATTTGTGGTTTGAAAATATAAAATTTATTGAAAGAGACAAACACATGTTTCGCGAAGTTTCTAAACTTCGTAGCACTATGCGCAAAGTCTCCGGACTTTAAACAACTCAATCACCCGATACAAGCACCGCTGAAATATTGCCATCATTTTCTTCAACGCTGATAAAATCATCTGTTGCTGTAGCAAATGAATGACCGATATAATCTGGTTTTATCGGGAATTGTTTATGCATACGTTCAACCAGAACTAAAGTTTGAATACTCTTTGGATGAAACTGCATAAAGGGTTTTAGTGCATACAATAATGTTTTGCCTGAGTTACTTACATCATCAACCAATAAAACATTTTTATTATCAAAATTTATTTCTTCGCTTAAAGTAATTACGGCAGGTTTATGCTTATCAAGATGCAGGGAGATCATTTTTATAGGGGATGAAATATATTTATGCAAATGCTTAGCTACTTCTGCTGCAATAAGTTTACCCGCACCTTCAACGCCAAATTTACCTGCGCCTTCAACACCGATAATAATAAGTTCAGTATCATCTTCGCTTAACTGTTCTGCTACTTCAAGTGCAATACGATGAAGCTTTTCAGCAACAACTTCACCTGAAAGAATTGTTCTGTTTTCCATAGGGTAAAAATAAGCAAGCGTTTTTACAGAAAGAGGTAAATGCAAAACTTTATCTTCGCAACACATAAAATTTTATGCATATTATTTTTCAATTATTATTTATTGCACTTACAGCGATAGCCGTTTGGTTGTTTGCAAAAAATATAATCCAAATCAGAAAAAATATTTTGTTGGGCAGAGATGAAGATTTGACTGACAATAAATCCATACGCCGGAAAAACGTTTTACTGCTTGCCTTCGGGCAAAAGAAAATGTTTCGGAATCCATTAGTTGCCGTAATGCATTTTATAATTTATGCTGGCTTTATTATAATAAATATTGAAGTGCTTGAAATTGCCATTGATGGCTTGTTTGGCACACACAGAATTTTTGCACAACCGCTTGGCGTTTTATATCCATGGCTGATAGATGCGTTTGAATTTTTAGCTGTAGGCGTGCTTACCGTTTGTATCATTTTTTTGTTGAGAAGAAACGTAGTTCATGTAAAACGTTTGTGGTCAAAAGAATTAAATGGCTGGCCTAAAAGTGATGCGAATTATATTCTAATTACTGAGATATTATTAATGAGTCTTTTTCTCACCATGAATGCTGCTGACACTGCTTTGCAGCAACGTGGTTTTGGTGAATATGCGCAACATCTTACAGGGAGTTTTACATTTTCAGTTTGGCTTCAACCTTTGTTTGCAAACATGAGCGACCATTCATTAATGATATTGGAACGTACCTGTTGGTGGCTGCATATTACGGGTATATTTGCGTTCTTAAATTATCTTCCTTATTCAAAACATCTGCATATTTTATTTGCTTTTCCCAATGCATATTATGCACGTTTGGAACCCCAAGGCAAGATGGACAATATGCCTGAAATTCAAAATGAAGTATTGTATGCCATGCAACCGGAACTTGCGCCAACAGAAGCAGAACCATCTCACAAAAAATTTGGCGCTAAAGATGTTTTTGATTTAAGCTGGAAAAATTTATTGGATGCGTATAGTTGTACGGAATGCGGAAGATGCACGGCAGCCTGCCCTGCAAACATTACCGGAAAAGTTTTAAGCCCAAGACTGATCATGATGAAAACACGCGACAGGGTTGATGAAGTTGGAAAAAATATCAACACAAATAAAACTTTTACAGACGATAATAAAACGCTGTTGCATGATTACATAACACCTGAAGAATTGCGTGCCTGCACTACCTGCCAGGCTTGCGTGGAAGAATGCCCTGTAAGTATTAACCCGCTTGATATAATCATACAGTTGCGTCGTTTTTTAATAATGGAAGAAAGCAGCGCGCCGCAGGAATGGAACGCCATGTTCAGCAACATAGAAAATAATTTTGCACCCTGGAAATTCTCACCGGATGACAGAGATAAATGGACTGAAAGCTAAAGCTGTTTAACCTTTAAACCTTAATTGCTTTTTTTTTATTTAACAATGTCCATTTTGTTGAAGAGGACTTCGGCAAAGCATTTGTATTACTATACTCATAGGTACAGTATTCAAAAATTTAAAATGACTCATCATGAAAAAGATTTATACTGTTTTAACCGCTGTAATTCTTTTATCAGTGTCTGCAATAAGCCAGCAAAGTTTTAATGTAAGTAACAATATTGGTCATCATATTAATATTAGTAATGTTGCCGCTACCGAAAATTTAGTTCCCACAAAAATGACGATCATTGGTAATCCGGTAAGAGATGCTATTATTTTACAGATCAACAATCCTGATGCTGTTAAATATGAGCTATCATTATATAATGAGAACGGCACAAAAGTTAGCAGCATTTTATACAATCATCCGGCAGGTGTAAGTACCGAAACAATGTATGTATCCCAATTAGAGCATGGCATGTATTTTCTTATTGCAAGAAGTGCAAATGAAAAGCTTTCTATGAATCTATTAGTGGAATAATCAAATAGCTGAAATTGGTTTTATTTTAAGTTTAATATTATAGCTATTATCTTGCTTTAAATTATTGCATTGGATAGCTTGATCTTTGCTGCATACCTTATCTGCTTTTGTTTTCTCATTACAAAAATTCCTTTCTTTAAAAAAAGCGGGCTAAGTAAGTATTGGCTGATAGGTTTGTTTGTATTGAAAGTTTTTGCCGGTTGTGCTTATGGATATTTCTACAGTTTGCCGGCATATATACAAACAAGTGATACCTGGAAATATTTTGATTTATCAAAAACAGAAACAACATTACTGCTTAATGATCCGCTTGAATTTATTAAGGCATTATTTTCTTATGGCTACAATTCTGCAGGTAATTTATTTATTGCAAACAACTCATATTGGAACGATCTTAAAGACAATATCATTATAAAATTTGTTGCGGTTATAAATGTTTTCAGTTTTAAAAATTATTATGCTGATGTAATCTTCTGCAACTTTTTTTTCTTTTTTGGTTGCATTGCTTTTTATCGTTTGCTTAAAGAAAAAATATCTGCAAACACATTTGTACTTATTGCCTTTGTTTTTTGTATTCCTTCATTTTTATTTTGGTGCAGCGGCATACATAAAGATGGCTTTATTTTTATGGCAATTGCTGTATTCATTTTTTATTTTAATGAATGGATAAAAAGAAAAAGATTATCTGCAAAATGGATAATAGTGTTCATTATTTGCGCGCTAATATTATTTGCTATGCGCAATTTTGTTTTCCTGTTATTGATTCCTGCATTATTAGCCTGGTCTTTATGTAATCGTTATCCGCAAAAAAAAATAATTATTGTTGCAAGCATTTACTGTTTCGCAATTCTGCTATTTTTTGTCTCGAAATTTATCAGTCCTGCTATTGATTTCCCTGCCTATATTATTACCAAACAAAATGAGTTTAAATTATTGGGCGGCAATTCTCAATTAATACTTCCGGCTCTTGAAAATAACCTGGTAAGTTTTCTAAAATTTATTCCTTATGCCATAGATACAGCATTCTTCCGCCCGCATATAAACGAAACAGCGAACAAGCTATATCTTCCTGCAATTGCAGAAAATATTTTTATGTATGTATTGATCATATATTCTCTTTATCATGCAATAAAAAAAAGAAAGCAAAACATTTTAAATGAACCTGCAAAAGCGTTTATCATTTTTTGTTTTGTGTTTGCAATTTCAAATCTTTTACTGATGGGTTATACTGTTACTTTAACAGG
>JBDTLW010000216.1:0-4960 GCA_039934575.1 Parafilimonas sp.
TCTTTCCGGCTTATTTCTTTTTCAGAAGATATTTCTTTATCATTTTCCATGAATACATATTTTAATTGATTGATGAATTATTTGTTGAATGAAGTTGATATTTATATTGTATAACCTGACAGGTTTTTCAATCGCCTAATTTTTATATCTGCAAGAAACCTGTCAGGTTCCATTACAGTACTTTTATCCTGATATTTCTAAACCATATTTTTCCATTCTCTGTTCCCTGCAAAGCAATATGACCTTTATGAAATGTACCAAAGCCCGGCATATCTTTAAACTTAACTGCGGCTATTAAATCTTTCCAATGTTGATTCCACATATATGCATCAACTACTTTATGCCCATCTTCAAAAAGTTGTAAATGACCATGATCAGCTTTTATTTCAAACTCATACCATTTGCCTGAAGGTCCCACATATTCTGAATCCACAGGATACAGATCGTACAGTGTACCCATCCTATTCATTTTAGATAAATGATCAGGTCCGCAAACAACATCATCTATCTGCATTTCAGGTCCTGTTTCCCAGGAGTTTTGATATTCCGGTGATTCATGCACATAAAACATAACACCACTGTTGGCGCATGTATCTGTTTTAAATTCTAATTTAAGATCGAAGTTTTCAAACGCTGAGTTTGATGTAAGGTCTGCATAATCTTTATCAACACTCTTATCATCTTTATTTAAAAAGATAGCTCCATCTTTTACCTGCCATGCTTTACCCGGTTTGTCTTGCAGATAAGAATGCCATTGCTGTAAATCTTTTCCATCGAAAAGTAATTTCCATCCGTCCTGTTTTTCTTTTGCAGTGAGGGTGTTTTGTGCAGAAGCCGCGTTCATGCTCAAACAACTAATAATGATAAAAATTGAAATGATCTTTCTATTCATGTTCAGCAAATTTTATTTTAAATAATATTGATGCAACCGGTTGAGATAACAAGCATGCGCAACTAAGTTAGTAAATGATTTGAAGAATTAATAACAGACATTTTTTTAATAGCGTTATTAGATACTTTACAATAACTATCCGAAGTTTGCAAATAAGGCGCAGGCATTAAATTTTTATTTCTATATTGAACAAATGATACTGCATGCTGAACCACTAAATAAAAAGTAAATGAAAAAAGAATCAATGATCTCAAACCGCATTTTTAAATATGCATTCATGATGTTTGTTTTATTAATCATGAATATATCTTCAGTAAAAGCAAATTCTTTTTATACAAATCAAAAAGATTCACCTTCTGTTATTGGAAGATGGGACATTACCGTTAACATGGATGGGAAACAATATCCATCCTGGCTTGAAGTGCATCGCTCAGGAATTAAAACATTGGTAGGTGAATTTGTTGGAATCAGTGGCAGTGCCAGACCAATTTCAAGAATTAATTTTAATGATGGGAAGATAACTTTTTCTCTTCCTCCGCAATGGGAAGCTTATGACAATGATCTTTCATTTGAAGCGCATTTTGATGCAGATAGTTTAGTGGGTACCATGATAACCGGTGACGGGAAAAATTATACCTGGACTGCAGTTCGTGCTCCTCTTCTTCATCGCCTTACAGAGCCTGTTTGCAAAAGCCAGTTACATTATTTAATGGAAAAGATTTAACGGGATGGCATGCAACAGGCGAGAATCAATGGATGGTAAAAGATGGCATTTTGCAAAACCCGCATAAAGGTTCAAATCTTATGACTGATGAAAGTTTTAATGATTTTAAACTGCATATAGAATTTCGTTATACTGAAGGAAGTAACAGCGGCGTTTATTTGCGCGGACGATATGAAGTACAGATAGAAACCAATAGTGCAGATGAGCCGTTAAAAAATGTATATAGCGCTGTTTATGGTTTTCTGGCGCCAACAGAAATAGCTGCTAAAAAACCAGGGGAATGGCAGGGTTATGATATTACACTTATTGGAAGGATGGTAACAGTTGTTGCCAATGGAAAAACGGTTATTTGTAACCGCGAAATTCCCGGCATTACCGGCGGCGCTATTAACAGCAAAGAAGGGGAACCCGGACCATTAGTAATTCAGGGAGACGAGGGCGGACACATTGAATACCGCAACATTGTAATTACACAGGCAAAATAGAATATATAATTACACAAAAAAATCATTCTTTTACTGCAGTAAAAATGTGCCTTAATCTTATCAAGTTCATTATCTAATCATCATTTTAATTTTATAATAATGAATAAAGAATCTTTTAAAATAAATGGAGAAAGTCTTTTAAAGAAAGTAAAAGAACTTATTGCAGAAGGCAACGTAAGAAAAATTACCATTCATGAAAAAAGTGGAAAAGAGCTTATGAGTTTTCCATTAACCATTGGCGTTGTAGGTGCAGTATTCTTACCGGTTTTGGCGGCTGTTGGCGCTGTTGCAGCATTAGTTGGTGAATGCACAATTACGGTAGAAAGAGATGAGGAGTAAATAGATGATCCATGTTATTTTATACAGTACAATATCATGTTATTCCTCAAATTTTTTGAACAGCGTAGTAGCTGTATGTCCGCCAAATCCAAATGTATTGTTCATGGCATAACGAATATTTGCCGAAACAGATTCGCCTAAAACCAGGTTAATATACTTTGGAAATGTGTCGTCTATATTTTTAGTGTTTATAGTAGGCGGAACGATACCGTGTTTTACACTAAGTACACATATTACCGCTTCTACTGACCCTGCCGCACCAAGCAAATGCCCCGTCATAGATTTTGTGCCGCTTACATAGAGCTTGCTGCTTTTATTAAATATTCTTTCAATAGCTGCGGCTTCACTCAGATCGCCAAGCTGGGTAGAAGTGGCATGTGCATTTACATAATCTATATCACCAGGGCTTATCCCTGCTTCTTTTATTGCTTTGTTCATTCCAAGTACTGCTCCTCTTCCGTCTGGAGGAGTTCCGGTTAAATGATAAGCATCTGCAGCCATACCTGTACCCACAAGTTCAGCAAAAATGATTGCATTTCTTTTTATGGCATGTTCATATTCTTCCAGTATTAATGCAGCGCCACCTTCACCCAATACAAAACCATCTCTTTCTTTATCAAAAGGCCGTGAAGCAGCTTCAGGATCATCATTGCGTTTTGATAAAGCCTGTGCCGCATTAAAGCCGCCGATGCTTGAAGGCGTAATACCTGCTTCGGAACCGCCGGCAATCATCATAATAGCTTTACCTCCACGTATGGTATCAAAAGCATTAATGATGGAAGTATTTGAAGAAGCGCAGGCAGAAACAGGACAATAGTTAGGGCCATATAACTGATACTTTATAGAAATAATACCTGCTGCAATATCTTCAATCTTTTTAGGTACAAAAAAAGGAGAGAATCTCGGTGTGCCATCTCCGCAGTAATATTCTGCTACCTGTTCTTCAAAAGTGCTGATGCCTCCATTGCCCGATGCCCATATTACTCCAATATCACTTCTTTCTTCTTCAGAAAAAGTAGAAAAATCTATTTGTCCGCTCTTAACTGCCTCTTCGGTTGCTGCCACTGCATATTGAGAAAAAAGATCGTATTTACGCAGGTCTTTTTTCTCAAAATACTTTCCGCCGTCAAAGTCTTTTACTTCACAGGCAAAACGCGTTTTAAATTTCGATGCATCAAATTTTGTAATGGGCACAGCGGCGCTTTTACCGGCAATAATGTTATCCCAGAATTCCTTAACAGAATTGCCCAGCGGCGTTACAGCGCCAATACCAGTTATTACTACTCTTCTCATGTAAATAATTTTGTATGCTTTCGCGGCTTATGAAATTGCAACGATATCCTGATTTTTTATGTATTTGAAAATGAAAGCCGCCATCTATATGTAAGATTTTTTTTAAACGTTTATAAAGCAATAAAACAAATATCAAAATAAGTTAACAAATAACAAACTTAGCTGCATTAATTTAAAATTCCTGAAATAAAAAAACCGCCGGGAAGGCGGTTCTTTTTAATTATTCTGTCTTCTGTTAAGGATTATCATTATTGTTATTACTATTATCGCTGCCAAGCGTTAATGGATATCCATACGTTCCATCATAACCGGGATATATTCCTTCCAGTCTTACTGTTCCGTCAGAGTTATTTAAAATATTTTTCAGATCGTCTATTGAATTCACATCCTGACCATCAACACTGGTAATAATAAATCCTTCCTGTATGCGGGTATTCTTTAATAAACCATCACCTAATTTTTTTACCTGCACGCCGCCGCTGATATCATTTTTGCTGGCTGTTGCTTTATCAACAGTTACAAGATCACCACCAAGATTATCAAAAGATGTTTCTGTTTTTACTACTTCATAATTACCTGATTTATTTTTAAGGGTAAGCGAAGCAGTGCTTTCTTTTCCGTTTCTTACATACACTACGGTAATTTTATCACCGGGTTTGTAACGGCTAACCTGTTCCTGCAATTCTGAACTGCTGTTAATGTCAGCATCATTAATTTTTGTAATGAAATCTCCTTTTTCAAGGCCGGCTGCTTTTGCAGCTCCATCAGATGCAACACCCGTAACAAAAATGCCGGGACCATCTTTTACACCCATTTGTTTTTTCATTTCGTCTGATGCGTTATCAGGTGTATAGCTGATGCCAATATATGCTCTTTGTACAGCACCAAATTTTATAAGATCATTTACTGCTTTCTTTACAATATTTACAGGTATGGCATAAGAATAACCTGCATAAGAACCGGTTGGAGAAGCTATGGCTGAATTAATGCCGATGAGTTCACCGCTTGTATTAATTAAGGCGCCGCCGCTGTTGCCCGGGTTTACTGCAGCATCTGTTTGAATGAATGATTCAATAGCGCTCTGGCTTCTGTTTATACCAATGCTTCTTGCCTTGGCGCTTATTATGCCGGCAGTAACTGTAACATCAAGATTAAGCGGATAACCAACTGCCATCACCCATTGACCAAGCTTTACATCATCACTGTTGCCCATTACCATATAAGGAA
>JBDTLW010000217.1:0-4955 GCA_039934575.1 Parafilimonas sp.
AAACCCTGGCTTTGCATTACAAGAACATAACCATCATACGTACCATTATCAACAGCAGCGGCAAATCCCTGCCCGCCGTGATATAACTGGTATTCATTATCGTAAATTGTTCCGGTTTCACCAAGACCATGAAAGAATACCAGCATTGGGTATTTCTTTCCGTCATTTGCGGTAGGGTTATATGTTTTAGGAAACTTAAGCCGGAAAGCACAACCTTTATAAATATAGGCTTTGTACTCATCGGTATTCCAACTTAGTCTTTTTGTTCTCACCCATTTACCAATTTGCCCGAAAGCTGGCTGAGTTGGCGGAGTTGAAGAGTTGTAAGTTACAACCTGATCATTAGGGTCTAATACGGATTGCGCTATAGTTACGTTACTTAATGTAAGCAAACTAGTTAAAACGATTAAAAAAAGGTAAATCTTTTTCATGTTTGGTTTTTGTAAACGGGTGTTAATTTGGTCTTTATGAATGACTATTAATATGAATAATTTTTTAAAAGTAATATCAAAGCAAATTTTTATTTATTGGAATTGGTAAAAGACAGATTTTTGTTCGTGAATGCAAAGAAAGAGCAGGCAAAAAATTTGACTACAGGCATTCTGCAGCTACCGACAACTATTTTAAAGTTCAGCAGTGCTGGGAGAATAAGTGAATCGTCAGCATTAAGGTTGGAATATATTTCCAGAAGTTTTTAGTACTCTTAAGTAAATCATATAATCATAAAACGGACTTGAGTTTTAAGATTGTATCTCAAAAAATCGCAACAGCATAAAAGCGGGTAAAAAGCAATCTAAGGTGAATATATTATATAGTGAATCTTTAAAACTATGCGTGATCAGTTTCAAATAATTTTACGAGGTTAATATACTTGTAAGCAGTTAACTTTCTATTTCAAATACAGCTTCAATTTCTACAGGAATATTATCAGGTAACGAACCCATGCCTACTGCACTGCGTACTCCAACCCCATTATCATCGCCCCAAATTTTTGCAAACAGTTCACTGCAACCATTAATTATGAATGGGTGCTTTTCAAAATCTGCCACACAATTCACCATGCCCAAAACCTTTATTACACGCTTTATCTTATTTAAGGAACCGAGATTCTTTTTGAGTGTTGCAAGTATAGCAAGCCCAACTTGTCTTGCCGCAAGTTTTCCTTCATCCATATTTATTGTATCTCCAATTTTGCCAATAATTAAGGAACCATCATTTTGCACAGTGCCATGCCCGGAAACATAAACAATATCTCCAACAATTAAAAATGGTTTGTACACACCAAGCGGTTTTGGTGCAGGCGGAAGTTTTAAGTTCAGTTGTTCAAAATTTTCATCAGGTGTCATTATTTATCAATTTTATATTCTAACTAAAATATGGTATTACGATTTATTAATGAATAAAAAAATTCAGCACAAACACACCTATCAATCCAACTACAGAAACAATTGTTTCCATCAGGCTCCATGTTTTTAATGTGTCTTTCAGCGATAAATTAAAATATTCTTTAAACAACCAAAATCCCCCATCATTCACATGGCCGAAAATTAAACTGCCTGCGCCTGTTGCCAGCACCATTAAATTTGGATTAACTCCGGATGTTGCAATAATAGGTGCAATAATTCCGGCAGTAGTTAAACCGGCTACGGTTGCAGAGCCTAATGCGATACGTATTATTGCGCTTATTGTCCATGCGGCTAATAATGGATGTACATTTAAATTTTGCAATAAGCCGGCAATTTCTGTATTCATACCTGTCTCAGTAAGAATTTCTTTCATAGCTCCCGCACCGGCAAGTATCAATAAAATAACTGAAATATCTTTTACTGAATCAATCAAATGGTTCATTAAAACAGGCATTGACCTTTTTCTTTTCAAACCCAAACTATACAATGCATACAACACGGCAATTATCATAGCAATGGGCGGATCACCAATACCGATAAAAAATTTTGTAATACTATTTTGCTCAGGGATTAAAACTTTACAAATGGTTGCGATTGCAATTAACAAAACAGGCAAAAATGTAGTAAAGATGCTGTTGAATAAAGAAGGCAGTTCTTCATCCGGCAAGTCTTTTGAAGCAAAAGTATCAGGCGGTTTATTAGTATATTTTTTTAATGTTGGTGCAAACATGGGTCCTGCAATAATAACAGCAGGAATAGCAATACATAATCCATATATTAAAGTCATGCCAAGATCTGCATGATATTGTGCTACCAATGCTGTTGGCGCAGGGTGCGGCGGCAAAAATCCATGCGTTACAGATAAAGCAGCAACCATCGGCAAACCAATATAGACAACAGGAATATCATATCTTTTTGAAACAGTAATTATCAGCGGAACCATGAGCACAAAACTTATATCAAAGAACAACGGAATACCCACAATAAATGCTGTTAGCACCATTGCCCACATAATATATTTTTTCCCGAATGCATCAACAAGACTTGTTGTAATTTTTTGTGCCGCACCGCTTTCAGCAATTAATTTTCCAAGCATGGCGCCCATACAAAGAATAATAGTTAATGAACCTAACAAATCGCTGATGCCTTTTTGTAAGGCAACACTAATATGCTGAAGATTCATTCCATTACATAGTCCCATCAATATGGAAACAATAAGAAAAGCAAGGAATGCATTTAATCTTGCCCAGGCAATTAAGAGAACCAATAAAATAATTCCGGCAATGAGAATGATAAACAGCATTGGTTTTTTATAAGCGCTTAAAGATAAAGGTTAAGCTTTATTTATAGTGAATGAAGTTTCAGCGTTATTTTCAAAAATTAATACCTGTACATAATATGCAAGTGAATTAATTAAAAAGCTTAAAACTTTTATACATTACATTGAACCGAAAAGAAAAATTTTAAAAATTATAAAACCTAAATAATATGAACACACTGCATTACCTGTTTGGTGAAGGATCAAATCTTACAACATTACAAATGTGTTTACGCACATGTACAATGTTCGTTATAATGCTTGTATTAATAAGATTTGCAGGCGCAAGAACGTTTGCAAAAAGATCTTCGTTTGATAATATTATTGTTATAATGCTTGGCGCAGTTATGGCAAGGGGAGTTGTAGGTGCATCGCCATTTTTCCCAACTATAGCTGCTTCTGTAGTAATGGTAGTTATGCATCGTACAATAGCATGGCTTTCTGTAAAGAGTCCAAAATTTGAAAAAATAGTAAAGGGAAGTTTCATCAAACTATATCATAATGGCACATTAATAAATGGTAATCTGGAAAAAACAGGCATGAGTGAAAATGATCTGCATGAAAGCCTGCGACTTGAAACCAAAAAGCTTACACTGGCTGAAATTGACACAGCATTTATAGAAGCCAACGGTAGAATAAGTTTTATATTAAAAGAGAAAGAATGAATTAAGCCGAAGATGTATGATTTATATTGAGCTTGTTAATTAAATTTTTTCGAGCTTCTTCTTCATACAAACACTTTCTTCCAAACCTTCATATTGATCATAGTTTGGAATAATAACATAACCTTCTTTTTGATATAAACTTTTTGCAACATCAAAATGAATACTTGTTTCTAAAATGGAATATTCAAATCCCTCTTCCATCGCCCATTTTTCCAGTTCATTCAATACCGTTTTTGAAATCCTTTTTCCTCTGTAATTCTTATCAACAAACATTCTTTTTATTTCAACAGTTGTATCATTATATTTTTTAAAACAACCAATAGCAATTGGCTTTTCATCATCATAAATAATTATCGCAGTTTTAATATCGGGTACTATATTATACTTTTCATAAGTTGATTGGTCTTCTTCTAATTCAACCCATAATTCATGATCAAGCAAAGAAACAAGGTATATAAAATCAGGATGATTTGCAGCCGTTCTTTTGGTTTTTAAATTAAGCATTCACGCAAATTAATTCAATCAAACATTTTGCATCAATTGTGCAAGCATAGTATTTTTATCAATCATTCCAGGATGCCTCCACAAAACATTTCCTTTTTTAAAGATCATGAATGTGGGCACTGCCTGTACCTTATAAGCCTGGGCTAATTGTGCGCGTTTATCAATATCAACTTTTACAACTCTTGCTTTGCCTGATGAAGCTTTAGCTACTTCTTTTACAATGGGCTCCATTGCTTTGCAAGGTCCGCACCAGGTTGCATAAAAATCTACCAATACAGGTTGCTCTGATTGAATAAGCTCGTTAAAAGATTCCATAAAAAAACATTTATGTTACAAATTAGTACAATAATTGTGCAGTGTTAATGCTGTTTGCTATTTTAAAACTCTTTATTCATTAATTTCTTTATTAGCAATCGGTTTAAAATATTTATTAGCTTAGTAAAAATTATTTTTTATGACAACAAAAGAAGTTGCTGACCGCCTTGTTGAGCTTTGCCGCAAAGGCAATTTTGAAACCATACAATCAGAATTGTTTGCTGATGATGCCGTAAGTATTGAACAACATGCAACACCTGCATTTGAAAAAGAAACTAAAGGTAAAAAAGCTATTAAAGAAAAAGGCGATAAGTGGAATGCAATGGTTGCTGAAGTGCATGACATGGAAGTTTCAGACCCTGTTGTGGCAACAGATTCATTTGCTATTACTATGCGCATGCATGTTACTATGAAAGAACATGGAAAAGTAGATATGACAGAGCTATGCGTTTACAGTGTGAAAGATGGAAAAATTGTTTCTGAACAATTTTTTGTGCAGAAGAATTAATTGCTTCTTCCGCCCAGCCAAAGCAGCGCATTTATTATAAACCTGTTTTGCATCTCACTTGAAAATGTTGATGATAGCTGAGCATTTGTTCCATGTTCATAATCCATATCATTATGCCCCATGTTCATGTACAGCATTTTGTACTTAATGTTTGTCCACGCAACAGGATAGTAACCGCTATGCCATATTTCATAAAGCTTAGGACCAGTGCCAAGCGGAAAGCTTGTTGAATCAATAGA
>JBDTLW010000218.1:0-4949 GCA_039934575.1 Parafilimonas sp.
AAACAAAACGGTTAAGCTCATCATTGGTTCTTTCAAGCTCTGAAACTTTTTTCTTTAACTGTTGGCGTGTAGTAAAAAGTTCATAAGCATTCTGTACCGCATTTTGAAGTTCAAACTCATCCCATGGCTTTTTTATGTAGCGGAATATTTCGCCTTTATTAATGGCTGCAATAATGGCTTCTGCATCAGTATAGCCTGTAAGCAAAATGCGTACAGGATGTGGAAAAGCTTTTCGCACAACCTGGAAAAACTCAACACCGGTTGAGTGCGGCATACGCTGATCGCAAATGATTACTTGTATGTCTTTTTCATCGTTAAGAATATTCATTCCTTCAGCGCCGGAGGAAGCAATATATATTTTGTATTTGCGTCTGAAGGCAGCCTGAAATGATAAGAGATTATTAACCTCATCATCAATGTAAAGCACCTTGATCTTTTTATCTTCGGAGTACATATATGGTTTTTCAGAATTGACCAGGATTAAATAGTCTCCTGGTATTTTTTAGGTAAAGTTATTACAAATTCTGCTCCCTCATTTGGTGCAGAAATAATATTTATATGGCCGGAATGTTTTTGAATGATTTTAAATACAATTGCCATGCCTAAACCGGTTCCTTCTCCTACATCTTTTGTAGTAAAAAATGGTTCAAAAATACGGTGCATTGTATCTTCTGTCATTCCCGGACCGGAATCTTTTATCCTGATCTCTATCTGATCATTTTCAATATCAGATGTTTTTATAATTATACTTTCTTCATCGGATTTTACCGGCTTTGCTTTAATAGCCTGGATTGCATTAGTAATAATATTCATAAAAACCTGGTTCAATTTACCGGGAAAACATTCTACCTCACCATCGGCATTGAATTCTTTAACCAGGTTAACGTAATAAGGAACATTGTTTTTTAATAAAACGATAGTAGATAAAATGCCATCGTGAATGTTAACTGTTTTAAGTGCTGCTTCATCAATTCTGCTGAATGTGCGAAGGCCTCTTACAATTTCTGCAGTTCTTTCTGCGCCTTCTTCAATACCTATAATCAGGCTGTCTATTTCTTTTTGAATAAACGGCACATCCATTTCTTCTTTTAGTTCTTCAATCGCATTAAGTTTTTGTTTAAAAGTATTTTGATCATTAAGCGTGTGCAATTCTTCATAAGCATTAAGCACTTCCATCAGGTCTTTCACGTCAAGCCGCAAAGGATGAATATTGGACTTTACAAAATTGATAGGATTATTTATTTCATGCGCAATGCCAGCGGTAAGTTGCCCCAGCGATGCCATTTTTTCTGCTTCCACCAATTGGGTTTGCGTATCTTTTAAATTATTAAGTGCATTGCTTAAATGACCGTTGGTTTCCTGCAATTCTGCAGTTCTTTGTGTTACTTTTTTCTCAAGAATTATGTTTTGCTCACTTACAAGCTTCTCATTTTCGCGTGCTTGCAGCAGCGCTTCCGCCTGCGATTGTTCTTTTTCTTTCTTTAAAATATTTATGCGATCTGCAAGTGCAACAGATAGTAAAATTACTTCTATTGCTGAACCAAAATATAATAAAGAATGCGTAAAATCATTGGTTGGAATAATTCCCACATTTCTTAAAGTAAAAATAATTAATCCGAGAAGAAAAAAAGACCAGGCGAACAGATAAAAATATGCTGGCCTGTATCCTTTCTTAATAATTATTATAGAAGTTATTAATAGAAATATTCCAACAAGTGAGCCATTAATATCTAAAATTAAATAGCCTAAAAATGTTTGTTTAAAAAATATCGCTATTATCGAAATCACATATATTACAATAAGAGCAGATAGAACTTTATTTAATTTAGGAGTAAAATAGGAAGAGTTTAAAAATAATTTTCCGAAAACTACTCCGGAAATGCCTGCCAAACCTGATGTTACAACAACAGCATATAAATTAATTTCAGGGAAGGATGGCCATAAATATTGAAATGACCAACCTCCATAAGTTATTTGGGCTAAGCCTAAAAAGAATAGATAAACTACATAAACAAAGTAGCTTCTATCCTTAGTAGAAAAGAAAAGAAAAAGATTATACAGTAAAATAGAAATGATAATTCCCAAATAAACACCAACAATAAAATGTTGAAGAAAAGAAGATGCATTTACCCCATTATTGTCACTTACTGAAATAGGCAATTCAATAGGATGTTTGCTTATTACTTTAAAATAATAGGTTTGTTTTTCGGATGGTAAAATTTTAAAAGGAAAAATAAAATCTACATCATTAACCAACCTCGAATCAAATGCCGTAATATTTCCCGTATAATTAATTAAAGAAAGCTTGTTATTTGAATTTGTTTTATACAACCATAATTGAGAAATATACGGGTAGTTCAAACCTAAAAAAAAAGCAGAATCTTCAACAGAATTATTTAAAGTAAATCTTGCCCAAATAGTATATTCTGGAAATAAAAATACAGGAACAGATATTTTACCTTTTTTAAAAGATTTGCAATTAAGAATTGTTGATTCATTAAATGCAGATGCCGTATCAACAAAAAACTCAATTTGCTTACCAAGAGATTTTGATAATGTTGATTGTGATAAATTAATTACATTTTGGGCGGTTGTGTTTTTGCAACAAAAAAGGATTGCAAAAAAAGAAAAGAAAAAAATAGGAAAATAGGATTTATATAAGTTCAACATAAATTTTTGTAATGAAAATTTACCATATAAAAGGAATAATTCGTTTAGCTTTTTTTTGATAATTTAAGTATTGAAGTCCGAAAATTTCTATCAATGCTTTTTCTTCAAGCTTAATACGAATATAATACGAAACGCCCATACCTATTATTGCAAAACCTAAAGCAATATAGCTATTAAAAAAAATTGTTGTACCAACAATAGTTAACCAGGCACCTAAATAACTTGGATGCCTGACAATTGAATAAGGTCCCTTTATAATTAATTTATGGTCATCTTTTATTTGCACGGTAGCTGTGAAAAATTTGCCTAAAGTTTGAATAGCCCAAGCTCTAAAAGCAATTCCCACTGTAATAAAAAATAATCCAATAAATACTGTATATCCCCATGTGATATTATGATGAAAATATCCCCAGTCAATTACAGATATTACGATACTGCCGATAGAAAAAAATAAAATTAATAGCACTGAAAATTTATCCCTGTTTTTATTTTGTTTGGTTTCTGCGCTGCTTATTGGTGGCTGTGTTAACCATATTGCGGCATTTGCAACCATGATAATAATATTTTTATCTGAAATTATTAACTCAGGCTTGCCTAAGAGCGGTAAAATTTGAGAAATAAAAATAGAACTTAAGGCAAGAGTAATTCTTTTCATATTTCTATAAATATATTTATAGTTATTTCAACAACTCCAATTTAAACTCATTAATATCTGCAGATTTTATTTTAAGATCATAGTGCACATTTACACGAATATTTTTAAAAATTGATTTTTCATTTATAGTGCACTGCAGGTTGTTTCTTAGGAATAAAATTTTTTCTCTTTCCCTTAAATGAGCATCGCCTAATTTTTTTAAATCTTCGTGAATACATGCAGTTGCAATCAAATCAAGTTTGGGATAATAAAAGGTTCCGTTATTTCCTATCCTCTTTAATGTTTTGCTTCCTAACCACTGATTAAAACGAACTGTAGCAGGTGCACATAGCGCAAAAAAAGTATCAATTCCCAGTTGTTCTGCAATAACAAAAGTAGCTCTTGACGGGAAAAAACTTCCAATTCCAAGTCCGGCAACTTCTTTAGAATTCCATAAGCCAGATATTTCTGCAGCTCCGTTTGATGAAGCCTCTTTTACAATTTCAGTTATTTTAGTATCCATTTTTCCAACAGCTTCTTCTATAGGAAGCGGGTTGATGCCATCAGCACATTGCAGCCGCACACCACCAAATATTTTTTCGCCGTCAAGAGATTCCACTACAATTACAAAGATGGATGGGTTGTACATCCATATATCGCTGTTGGTTGTAATATTTTCTATACCATATATGGATAGAACTTTTCTATGTCCTTCAATAAATTTAATACATGTATCCTGATCGTCTGTAGCTCTGAAAGCTCTTATTCTTATGTCTGTTTCCATTAAATAGGATTATTGCTTTCCATTTTTAAATAAAAAATAAAAACGATAAAAATGCTTTCTGATAATAAATGTTGCTTTCACAATTTTAAAAAAATGATAGCTCTGGCACAAGTTTGTAACGGTGGTAAATTAATAACATTTTTTTATACTTATTAATTTTTTAATATTTTAATTATTTGTAGTTAATTTTATCTCGTATTACTTTTACAATAAATTCTGTGTCTTTTGTTACTCAAAATCCAATACCAAAATCAAAATGACAGATAAATCCATAAATGTATTATACGTTGATGATGAGCCTCATAATCTGACTGCTTTCAGAGCTGCTTTTCGCCGCGATTTTAATGTTTTTACTGCAAACTGTGCAATAGAAGCATGTAAAGTAATTGAAGAAAATGATATTCATATTATTTTAAGCGATCAAAGGATGCCAATTACTACCGGCATTGAATTTTTTGAATCTATTGTTGCTTCACACCCTGAACCCATACGCATTTTGATTACAGGCTATACTGATATCAATGCGGTTGTTGATGCTATAAACAGAGGTCAGGTTTACAAATATCTTACCAAACCCTGGAATGAAGATGATATACGCATTTTTGTACACAGGGCTTTTGAAGTATTTAATTTGAGACGTAAAAATGCTGAGCTTTCAAGAAAACTTTCAGACGCAAACCGTAAGCTTGAATTTTTATTAAGACAAAGCCTGCTTTCATAATTTGTATTCTGCCTCCCTGACAGTTTTTTGTCTCCAATTTATTTGTTCACATAGCTTAATAAGTCATTAAGTTAGCTGTAATTTATTTGGACTTATTTTTGTTTAATTATTAATTCAAAATAAAAAGAAATTATATGGCG
>JBDTLW010000219.1:0-4932 GCA_039934575.1 Parafilimonas sp.
CTAAAAGATGCGCTTTCAAATTTTATATCATACCGGTCTTTATAATATCTAAGTTTTTTACTGAATTCCTCTTTATTGCCACGCGGTTCTAAATACAACCCTTTTATATCAAGCATGCGTTGTGCTGCATGTAAAGTAAGGGAATCTGCTTTTGCAATGTATAAGCTGTCAGGTGTGTGAAAAGAATAATCATACAAATAAATTAAAGCATCTTTTGCATATAAAAATCTTGTAGTATCATATTGTGTGAGTGAATCAATTTCAATATCCCTGAACTTCATTGAAACATTATTAAAAGCGGTTGATTTTTGTTCATGCTCAACATGGTGATAAATAAAATTCATGTTTAAAATAGCAAGATTTTTTAAATGAAAATGACCAAGGCTTTTTTGAACGCGTGAATATAAAGTTGCTGTGTCTTTATAAACTACACTGTCTTTCCCAACCGGATGATAAATTTCAAACACCGGATTTTTAATGGTGAGTACATCAAGATTAATATCTTTTTTAGAAAGAAAGTCATCTATGTTTAAACCATCAATATTTAAATTAGAAAAAGATATCTTATATACATCAACAGGCGCTTTGCCTTCAGCAGTTAAAACCTTTAGTCTTGCAGAATCAATCAGCAGTCGTGCATTGCTTATTACGGCTTTTGAATTAAGCACATCAACTTCTATTTTATCCATCTTCAGCACATATAAACTGTCAGAGGCATCTTTTACCAGTTGCTGCAGTTTGGCTTTTATCAAAGGTTCAAAATCTTTGCTTTTGCGGATTTTTAAATAAAGAAAAGCGCAAATTAATAAGGCTGCAATTATGGAGACAATGATCCAGATTTTTTTCAATGTGCATTAATTATTATGTATAACAAAATCCCGCTTTTGAATTGCGGTATATGTAGCTGAACTAATATTATACCAATAAAATTTTCCCCATTTTTATTAATAATACAGTTATTTTCTCATGAAGCAATAAGGTTTAAACAAAGTACAGGCATAGCTTTTTAAAACAATCATTACCAGACATTTTGATAAAATAATAGTTGTGTTTAGCAATTTATGTTTTATCTTCACAAAAATTGAGCTGTATAAGCATACTTAAGACAATTTTATTTTTTACTTACAAAGTAAATCTTAGCCTTTTCTCACTTCTGTTTTACTTCACTCAAACTAAAAAATACTCAAATTAATTTTATGAACATTTATGTATCTAATTTAAGTTTTCACACAAGTGAAGCAGACCTGAAAGATTTATTTGCACAATTCGGCAGTGTTTCTTCTGCAAAAATTATTATGGACAGAGAAACCAACAGATCACGTGGTTTTGCTTTTATAGAAATGTCTTCTGAAGAAGAGGGAAAGGCTGCAATAGCCGGTTTAAATGGCAAAGAAATTGAAGGCAGGTCACTTTCAGTTTCTGTTGCAAGAGAAAAAGAAAATCGTGGTGGCGGTGGTAGTCGTGATTCTTTTTCCCGCTCTGGCAATAAGAGATTTTCTTAAAATAAAGAACTATGTCAATAAATAGCAGCAGGTATAATTTTTATTTATCGGTTTGGAATAAATATGTTCCTGTAATACGGATTTTATTGAAAAAATCTGCTGCAGAAGAACAGTCTTTTAATATGAACCGCATAGATTTTGAAAGAGCCGGCGGTATCAGAAAATCAGGCTATAAATTCGTTGTAAATTTTATTGGCTTCAGACCAGACACTATCCTTGCAGGTAACGAGCTTGTGCAATCGTTTATTTATGCTTTGCAAAATGATGAAACTGTTCATCAGCTTCTTTCTAAAAACAACTACAAATTCACATTAAACACAAAATATCAACTTCAGATAAAAAATAACGGCTTACCCCATGAAGCTGAATTACCTGAATTATCTGAAAATTCTTTGGCAGAATAAAAGCCAGAGATTTATTATCACATCATTAACTTAAAAAGTTATAATAAAAATTAATTTTCAATTTTGGATTTCAAAGATTTAAACCTCATTGCACCTTTATTAAAGGCATTGCAATCTCAAAACTATTTAGAACCTACACCTATTCAGCAAAAAGCAATACCGGTTGTATTAGAACATAAAGATCTGTTGGGTTGCGCCCAAACAGGCACCGGAAAAACAGCAGCCTTTGCATTACCTGTTTTACAATTATTATATCAGCAAAGAGAAGAAGGCAAAAGCAGTAACGGGATTAAAACACTTATTTTAACCCCAACACGCGAGTTAGCGCTTCAGATTGATGAGAGCTTTAACGATTATGGTAAATACACAGGTTTAAAACATCTTGCTGTTTACGGTGGTGTTTCCAAATATCACCAGATAAAAGCTTTAAGGCTAGGCATTGATATTTTAATTGCAACGCCTGGAAGATTGCTTGATCTTATTAACCAGCGCTGCCTCTCACTTCACCAGATACAAATATTTGTTTTGGATGAAGCTGACCGCATGCTTGATATGGGTTTTATAACAGACGTGCAAAAGGTGGTTTCACAATTACCTCAACAAAGACAAACCTTGTTTTTCTCAGCAACCATGCCATCTGAAATAGTAAGGCTATCAAAGAATATTTTAAATAATCCTGTTAGGATAGAAGTAACACCGGTTTCATCAACAGCCGAAAATGTTGATCAGGCAGTATATTTTGTAGAGAAATCAAATAAAAGATCATTGCTTATTCATTTATTAAAAAATAATGAAATCGAATCTGCTCTTATTTTTACTGAAACAAAATTTGGCGCAGATAAATTATGTTATGCTTTGCAAAGAGAGAATATTAAAGTGCAGGCAATACATAGCAATAAATCGCAATCAGAAAGACAGAAAGCTTTACATAATTTTAAAAATAAAAACATAAGGGTTCTAGTGGCAACGGATATAGCGGCAAGAGGAATAGATATTGATAACCTCTCTCACGTAATAAACTTTGAGCTACCTAACGTACCGGAAACTTATGTGCATCGCATTGGCAGAACAGGACGTGCCGGCGCCAGCGGAAAAGCAATTTCTTTTTGTGGAATGGAAGAAAAAATGTTGCTGCGCGATATTCATAAATTAATTGTAACTCCTATTGCCGTTGTAGAAGATCATCCTTATCATGTTGCTGGTGCAAGTTTAGCATTGCCTTTATCAAATCCTCTTATTCATTACCGTTCTATAAGAAGTGGCGGCCGCAGAAATAAAGCATTTATGCAACGTTGAATTAATGAAACCTGGCAACAGGAGCAATAATCTTCAGGCGCTTTTTAAGATATACATAAATAAGTATGAAACCCATACTCATTCTAAATGAATGAAATTAAAATGAGTATTTATTAATAATTGCGGAGCTTTGCAAAAATTTTTATATTAAGTATGGCAAAATCAAAAGAAACATTTGGTAAAAAAGAAAAAGAAAAGAAAAGAATAAAACAGCGTCAGGACAAGCAGCAGAAAATGGAGGAGCGAAAAGCAAATGCAAAAAAAGGAAAATCGCTTGACGAAATGATGGCTTATATTGATGAGAATGGAAATATTTCATCAACACCTCCTGACCCAAAAAAGAAAAAAGTTTTTAAGCAGGAAGATATGCAAACTTCCATTCCAAAATACACTGAGGAAGAAGGCAGCGCAATAAGAGAAGGAATAGTGAGCTTTTTTAATGATGCCAAAGGCTTTGGATTTATAAAAGATCTGCAAACACAGGAAAGTATTTTTGTGCATGTAAACCAGTTAGAAGAACCCATACAGGAAAATAATAAAGTGGTTTTTGAAGTTGAACGCGGACCAAAAGGCTTAAATGCTGTTAATGTGAAAAAAAGTAAATAGGATTATATAGATATAAAGCTACTCCTCTGATTGCACAAGTAAATTCACGCTAAGTAATACTGCAAGTAACTGTTGCGAAAACAATGCATTAAGACCCCATAAAAACAATATAAAATTGTTTGCAGCCGCTTATAATAGCCTCCATAATATATTGTGAAAGCATTTTCAAATTTCAAAAATTTACAATTACCCAATCTGTTACCTTTGCCCCTCATTTTTTTTTATGAAGGATAAGAATACAGTTATAGGAATTGTTTTGCTGGCCATTTTATTTTTTGTTTTTTTCTGGTACACAAACAAAGAACAAACAGCATATACAGAAACCCAACAGCACATTGCAGATTCACTGCATCGTGATTCAATGACTAAAATAACGCCACAGCAAAAAGCTGCTGCCAAACTTGATTCTTTGCATACTGATTCTCTCGCAGAAATTAAAAAAGCCGGAAATTTTAAACAAACTGTAAATATTCCCGAACAATTGGTTACGGTTGAAAACAATCTTATAAAAATTGTATTCACAAGCAAAGGCGGAAGAGTAAAATCTGTTGAACTTAAAAACTACAATTCGCAAACCGGCGGCAAAGTTGTTTTGGGCGGAAGTGATAAAGATGGGATTGGTTATAATTTGAATACCGGAGAAAATCATTCGGCTTCAAGTACTGACCTCAATTTTACATCTTCATCACCCGTTAAAAATGCTGACGGAAGCCAGACTGTTGAGTTTACTTTAATGGACTCTGCCCATTCAGCTATCATTCATGAATACAAAATAAAACCAGATAGCTATTTAATTGACTGGAATATAAAACTAAACGGCGCTTCTGGGTTGCTTACAAACAATACTTTAAATTTTCATTTTGTGTCACAACTGATGCAGGTAGAAAAATCTGTTGATTACGAACGCCGCATGAGTGATGTTTGTTTCTCTCAGGGTAATGAGTTTGATTATATTTCCTCGCACACTGACGAAACATTTGACAAACCTGTTCAATGGTTGAGTTCTGTACAGCAATTTTTTAATACTACTGTAATTGCAAAAAATAATTTTAAAGGAGGAGCAGTACACTGGACACGCGCAACCGATAGCAGCCTGGAAATTGGAGTAGTAGATGCAACCTTGC